>JALOMC010000126.1 GCA_025455665.1 Chitinophagaceae bacterium
GGTCCGAGGGCCGAAATACGACGCTTGTGGGTGATTTCGCTCAGCGGGTTGGTCTGGTCGAGGAACTGCGACAGCTGTGAGGTACCAAAGAAAGAGTTGATCACCGAGCTCAGCGTACGGGCGTTGATCAGGTCAACGGGGGTAAACACTTCGTTGTCGCGTACGTTCATCCGCTCACGAATGGTGCGGGCCATACGGGCCAGGCCTACGCCAAACTGGGCATACAGCTGCTCGCCCACGGTGCGCACCCGGCGGTTGCTCAGGTGGTCAATGTCATCAATTTCGGCTTTGCCATTGGTGAGGCGTACCAGGTACTTGATGATGGAGATGATATCGTCTTTGGTCAGTACTTTTTTCTCGATGGGGAAATTGAGGCCCAGCTTCCGGTTGATTTTGTAGCGGCCTACTTCACCCAGATCGTAGCGCTTGTCGCTGAAGAACAGCTTGTCAATGATACCACGGGCGGTTTCATTATCCGGCGCATCGCTACCACGCAGCTGGCGGTAGATGTGCTGTACGGCTTCCAGTTCGCTGTTCGAGGTATCCTTGTTCAGTGTATTGTAGATGATAGCAAAATCGCCACCAACATCTTCTTTTTGTACGAAGATGGACTTGATGCCCATTTCCACGATTTCTTCCAGCGAAGCTTCGTCGAGCACATTGTCACGCTCCATCAACACCTCGTTACGCTCCAGGCTCACTACTTCGCCGGTGTCTTCGTCTACAAAGTCTTCTACCCAGCTGCGCAGTACGCGGGCAGCCAGTTTGCGGCCTACCAGGCTCTTGATGTTCTTTTTGTCGACATTGATTTCATCGGCCATGCCAAACAGCTCCAGGATGTCCTTATCGGTTTCGAAGCCGATAGAGCGAAGCAGGGTGGTCACCGGAAACTTCTTTTTCCGGTCGATGTAGGCATACATCACGTTGTTGATGTCGGTCGCAAATTCCATCCAGGCGCCTTTGAAAGGAATTACCCGGGCGCTGTAGATTTTGGTACCGTTGGGGTGCAGGCTTTGGCCAAAGAATACACCCGGGCTGCGGTGCAGCTGGCTGACCACTACCCGCTCGGCGCCATTGATAACAAAGGTGCCGCGGGGAGTCATGTACGGGATATTGCCCAGAAACACGTCCTGCACAATGGTTTGGAAGTCGATGTGCTCTTCGTCATTACAGCTCAGGCGCAGTTTGGCCTTCAGCGGTACGGCGTAGGTCAGGCCACGCTCCATACACTCTTCAATCGAGTATCGGGGCGGATCAATAAAATAGTCGAGGAACTCCAGCACGAAAATGTTGCGGGTGTCGCTGATCGGAAAATTCTCCTTGAACACCCGGAACAGGCCTTCGTTGTTACGCTTGTCGGGAGTGGTCTCCAGCTGAAAAAACTCCTTAAACGACTGGATTTGGATTTCCAGCAAATCAGGGGCGTCAGCCAGGGCCTTGCTCTTACCAAAGTTGATCCGGTTGGATAGTTGTGTTGAAGACATATGCTTAGAACCTGTTTTTTTCAATCTGATCGGTCAAAAAACACCATTAGCTCTGCCGGAAACCGGAGAGCCTTCCTTTCAAAAACCATTAAAAATCAGCGGTTTGTGAATCCAATGTGCGTTTGCCCGAGCTTAAAAAGGATGGCAAAAGTAAGGGAGCAGGGCTTATAAACCAAACCGACCACGAAGCGGGTACCGAAATGCCTGCTTTAGCGGTGAAAATAGCCGACGGCCAATATTTTTTGGCATTTTTTTGACAAGTACCGGAGCGTTTGGTGGCTTGCACAACACTCTGGTGCCGGCAGGTGTTAGCAGGGTTTCTCGCAGCTAACCAAATGCTATGGCGCACAAAAAACCTTTTCTACCCCAAAAAACCTGCCTGGTGTGCGGCCGGCCCTTTAGCTGGCGCAAAAAGTGGGCCCGCCATTGGGACGAAGTGAAGTACTGCAGTGATGCCTGCCGTGGAAAGAAAGGAAAGGTACGCGGCGACGGGCCGCCTGCCGGATCATCCGGATGAAAAGTGTAGGGGCTCCCCTTGGCAAAAACATTGACTTGAGACATTTTTTAGCCTGACGCATCTGTTTACTTTTACTTCACTGAAAGCAATAAACCCTTTGTGTTCAGATTGCTTTTCAGATGTGAGCAAACAGGTTGCAACATGGCACACATGTGCTGGATGTAAACAGACTACCGAAATCGGACTCAACGATTTGCCGGTAATGAGGTCGGTAGCCCGAATAAGCATCAACCAGTTACCTATTGCAGCTATTACAAAAAAGGTTGGCCGGATTTTAAAACAGGCCAACCTTTTTTATTGATCGCACTGCTGCGCTATAGCGGCACCATCACTTTAGGAACTCCTTTCTCCTGGCACTGCTTGTTGAAGCCGGCCAACTTTTGCTCCAGCATTTGTTTCATCTCTGCCTCGGCCTTTACCCACTGCGCATGGAGCACTTCCAACTGTTGCTTTTGCCCCTCGGTCACCAATGGAATATTACTATCCAGTTCGCCCCGCAAAAAAATGTAGTCGGCCGACAGCCGGTTGATGAAATTGATAATGTCATCGTTGCTTTGGGCCCGGTTTTGTACCAGCGAATCTTCCCACTGCTGCAGGTCTTTTACCATGTCCTGCGCCGTCTTTCGCAGGTCGGCGTAAGCAGGCATATTAGATGCCAACTGCGCAAAATCGGCCAGCTGGCGGCGCACTTTGCGCATATTCAGCACAGCGTTGTGAATGGCATTGATATCATCTTCTACCCGCTTTTGCAAAGCCTGCTGTGCTGCATAATCTGCCTTCTCGGCTTTGATGCCCGGATGCGCCAATACCCGCAAAGGCGTAGTGTGCTCGCTACCCTTGCTGGTACGCAGGCGAAGCAGATAGGCGCCGGGCGCCACTCGCCTGCCCTGATAACTACCTTCAATAAACACGGTAGGTACACCCTTGAGCGTGGGGTAGCGCAAATCCCACACGAAGCGGTTGAGCCCGGGCTGCGCAGGTAGTACCGGCTCAGCATCGGGGCCGCCAGCATAGTATTGAAAATCGGCATCGGGCACGGAGCAAAAGCTGCGCACTGTTTTGCCAATGTCGTCAATCACATCCAGAAATACGGTGTCGCCGGCAGGCAACGAATCGGGCAATTGATAATAAATGACAGCACCCGTGGGTGCATTGATACCGCTGCTGCTGCCACTGAGACCTACTGCATCGGCATCGGGATTATAATCACCGTCGAGCCAGCTGCCGCCGCTGAGGCGCATAGCAGCACGAGGCTTGTACAAATGAAGGGCCGATGCCTTCATCACCGGATCGTACTGGCGTAGCATGTGCAAATCATCCAATACCCAAAACGCCCGACCCATGGTAGCAGCTATCAGGTTGCCCCGGTGCACCCGCAGATCGGTAATGGGCGCAACAGGGAGGCCCAACTGATGCTGCTGCCAATCTTGTCCATCATTCCAGGAAATAAATAGTCCGGTTTCGGTGCCTGCAAACAGCAGGCCCTTGCGTTCGTCATCTTCACGAATGCAGCGGGTGTAGGCGCCTACTGGTATGCCAGCCATCATCATGCGCCATGTTTTGCCATAATCGCTGCTTTTGTACAGCAGCGGTTCATGATCATTAAACTTGTACTTGGTGGCCGCCAGGTACACCGTGGCCTTATCGTGCGGCGATACTTCAATACAATTGATGAGGCACTCGGGCATATTGGGCGGCGTAATGTTGGTCCATTGCTGTCCGCCATCTTTGGTCAGGTGCAGCAGGCCATCGTCGCTGCCTGCATACATCACCCCTTTTTCGTGCTTTGACTCTACCAGGTACGCAATGGTGCCATAGTTTTCGCCACCGGCGCCTTCATTGGTAAAGGGTGTACCGCTGGTGCCCTGTTTTGATTTATCGTTTCGCGTCAGATCGGGCGATACCGCTTTCCAGCTGCGGCCCATGTCGGTGGTTTTAAACACCACATTACCGGCGTGATAAAACACATTGGGTTCGTGCTGGCTGTAAATGATCGGTGCATTCCAATTGAAACGATACTTCATGTCTTTGGGAGCCAGTGCCTGGTATTGAATGGGTGCTACCATCACTCCCTTGCCTTCCTTAATCTCGGTATCCTGCAGTTCAATGGTGCCCTGGTAGCTACCGCCCATTACATAGCGTGGATTGTTGGGATCAAATGCCAGAAAAGCACTTTCGCCACCAGCGCTATAGGTCCAGTCACGCTCAGTAATGCTGTAGCCCGAAGGGCTGCTACTGGCAATGCGGACGCTGGTATTATCCTGCTGACCCGCATAGATGTTGTAGGGGAAAAGATTATCGACACTAATACGATAAAACTGGGCGGTAGGCTGGTTGTCCTGGCTACTCCACACGGCGCCTCCATTGAAGGTGATAGCAGCACCGCCATCATTGGCGATGATCTGGTTCTGATGATCATGGGGGTTGATCCACAGCTGATGGTAGTCGCCGTGCGTGCCCCTGATATTGCTCCAGGTGCGCCCCCCATCTATCGACTTCAAACCCGGCGAGTTCAGCACGTACACGCCATGCTCGTTTTGCGGATCGGCCGTTACCTCTACATAGTACCATGCCCGCTGCGTCAGGCGGTGGTCTTTGCTCACCTGCTGAAAGCTTTGTCCGGCATCATTGCTGGCATACAATCCCCCCAGTTCTTTTTCCCAGTCGCTCTCTACCAGCGCATATACTTTGTTTGGATTGGCCCTGGAAATACTTACGCTGGCTTTACCAATTTTTTCAGGCAAGCCAGCTGTCACTTTTTGCCAGGTTTCGCCGGCATCGCGGCTGATGTAAATACCACTACCCTTGCCACCACTGCGCACTTCCCAGGGGTAGCGCTGGTGATCCCACATGGCGGCTATCAGGTGACGCGGATTGCTCATGTCAATGTCCAAATCGGCACACCCGGTGCTCTCATCTACAAATAGCACCCGGCGCCAGGTGCTGCCGCCGTCTGTGCTCTTGTACACGCCACGTTCGGCGTTGGGTCCGTACAGTTGGCCCTGTGCGGCTACGTACACAATATCGGGGTTGGCGGGATGAATGCGAATCCAGCTGATATGCTGTGTTTGCTTCAATCCCAAATGCTTCCAGGTTTTGCCGGCATCGGTGCTTTTGTACACGCCATCGCCATAGCTGGTCATCACGCCACGTGGCGCATGCTCGCCCATGCCCACGTACACCACGTTGGCATCGCTTTCGGCTACTGCTACGGCCCCCACCGAACCTGTACCGAAGTAGCCATCCGAGATATTGAACCAAGATTGTCCGGCATTTTCAGTTTTCCACACACCGCCGCCGGTAGTGCCCATGTAGTACACCAGTGGCTGGCCCTTTACACCACAGGCCGTTACGCTGCGGCCACCGCGGTACGGGCCAATATTTCTAAACTTCACCGAACGCAGATAGGTGCCCGCCTGGGCATAGGAAGTGACTGGTGCGGCAGCCGGCGTTGCCACCCGTGTGCTACTGCTGCGCCTGCGTGGCTGTGCCAATAATGTACTGCCAGCCAACAAGCTGATGGACAGTAACCAAACGATTCGTTTCATAAACAAAAAATGGAGCCTCAAAGTAATTGAATCCTGTTGCTTATCAGGTAGCGAAAACTGCAAACCTGTACCAACGCTGTTGGGATGCACTCGCTTTCACGTGCCATCAGCTAGTTTTCAAAAAGCAGCTCGCCATTTGAAGACATGCGGTTCGGCGCTTTGCAGCGCCAAAAGCGCAGCTCTGTTTTACCATAAAAAAAGAGGGCCGAAGCCCTCTTGAAAAAGATCAACCAAACAGATCAAGCCAGCTTGGCCTGCAGGTTGGCATCAATAGCGTCCAAAAACTCTTCGGTGTACAGGTAGTGTTCACCGTGGTTCACCTTATTGCCGTGAATGCATACAGCGAGGTCTTTGGTCATTTTACCACTTTCCACTGTTTCTATACACACAGCTTCCAGTGCATTGGCAAAATTGATCAGTGCCTCATTGCCATCCAGTTTGCCACGGAAGGCCAGTCCACGGGTCCACGCAAATATGCTGGCAATGGGATTGGTGCTGGTGGGCTTGCCCTTTTGGTGTTCGCGGTAGTGGCGGGTCACGGTGCCGTGGGCGGCTTCTGCTTCCATGGTTTTGCCATCGGGCGTTACCAATACAGAAGTCATGAGGCCCAAGGAACCAAAGCCCTGTGCAACGGTATCGCTTTGCACGTCACCATCATAATTTTTACAAGCCCATACAAAGTTGCCATTCCACTTCAGGGCGCTGGCTACCATATCGTCTATCAGGCGGTGCTCGTAGGTAATGCCAGCTGCTTCAAACTGCGCTTTGAATTCGTTGGCGTACACCTCTTCAAAAATGTCTTTGAAGCGACCATCGTACTTTTTCAGGATGGTGTTTTTGGTGCTCATGTACAGCGGCCAGCCTTTTTGCAGCGCCATATTCATACAGCTGCGGGCAAAGCCTTTTATGCTCTCATCCACATTGTACATGCTCATGGCTACACCGGGGCCTTTGAACTGAAATACTTCGTGCTCAATCACCTGTCCGTCTTCCCCTTCAAACTTCACGGTGAGCTTGCCCTTGCCGGGCACTACAAAATCGGTAGCCCGGTACTGGTCGCCAAACGCATGGCGGCCTACAATGATGGGCGCATCCCAGGTATTTACCAGGCGGGGGATGTTGTTGATGACAATAGGTTCCCGAAATACAGTGCCATCCAGAATGTTGCGGATTGTACCATTCGGGCTCTTCCACATTTGCTTCAGGCTAAACTCTTTTACGCGGGCCTCATCGGGCGTTATGGTGGCGCACTTAATGCCTACCCCGTATTGCTTAATGGCGTTTGCGGCATCTACCGTCACCTGATCGTTGGTAGCGTCGCGGTACTCAATACCCAGGTCGTAGTATTTAATATCAATGTCCAGGTAAGGAAGAATCAGCTTGTCTTTGATGAACTTCCAGATAATGCGGGTCATTTCGTCGCCATCCAGTTCTACCACGGGGTTGGCCACTTTGATTTTTTCTGCCATTTTTAGATTG
>JALOMC010000438.1 GCA_025455665.1 Chitinophagaceae bacterium
GGGGGGTTATTCTTCTTCAATCTTTTCGTCTACTGCATTGGCCACCAGGCGCTGGCCCATGCGCCGCATGGGGTTGCTGCGCATGTCGGCAAATTGGCCACGGCTTACCAGTATGTCAATGGCTTTGAACACAGCTGCCAGCAGGCTGCTATGATCGGCACGGGCCTGGCCGGCTATGTCGAATGCAGTGCCATGGTCGGGGCTGGTGCGCACTGCCGGCAGGCCAGCGGTGTAGTTCACGCCTTCGCCCAGCGCCAGGCTCTTAAATGGAATAAGGCCCTGATCGTGGTACATGGCCAGCACGGCATCAAAGCGTTCGTGCTGCCCGCGGGCAAAAAATGCATCGGCCGGGTAGGGGCCAAACGCCATGATGTTGCGCTGCTTCGCGTCTTTGATGGCCGGCTTGATGATCTCGTCTTCTTCGGTGCCAATCAGGCCCTCGTCGCCGGCGTGGGGGTTCAGTCCCAGCACGGCAATCTTGGGCTTATCAATACCAAAATCTTTCTGCAGGCTGCTGTTCAGGATCTGCAGCTTTTTTGTGATGCTTTCGCGGGTGACAAAGCTGGCTGCCTCTCGCAGCGGCACATGCTCGGTCAGCAGGGCTACCCGCATATTATCGGCCACCATCAGCATCAGCACCTCGGGCACGCCAAAGGCCGCCTTGAGGTAGGGGGTATGCCCGGTAAACTGAAAGTCGGCCGATTGGATATTTTTTTTATGGATTGGAGCGGTCACCAGGGCGTGGATCTGGCCCGCCTTCAGGGCCTCGGTAGCGGCTACCAGGCTTTGGCGGCCATAGCTGCCACCCACCTCATTCAGCTGGCCCGGGGTTATCTGCACCTCTTCCTCCCAGCAGTTCAAAATATTGATCATTTTGGGATTCAGCTTGCTCAGCTCTCGCAGGCTCTGGTACTGAAAATTGAGATCGGGAAAGGCTTTGCGATAGAAATTCACCGTTTTGTTGCTGCCAAATACCACCGGCGTGCAAAACTCCAACAGCCGTGCATCGGCCAGGGTTTTGATGATGATTTCGATGCCGATGCCATTGAGGTCGCCACAGCTAAATCCGATGATGGGTTTTTGTACTTCGCTCATGCCTGCGAATGTACGGCAAAGGGTGATGTGGGTGATTCGGGGGCAGTTTTGGGGTGCAGGGATGAGGGCAAGGTGGAGGTTGAGGGCAAGGTTGAGGACAAGGTCGAGGGGAAATTGAAACACGAGGTATCTGCCGACACGGCAAATTGCCCACTGCCAGCTGCCCGCTGCAAATATTTCCCTACTTTTTCCGCTTGTAAAATGCCTTGCATGCAAACCGCACCAAAGAAAATAGTAAACGCCTGGGCCATGTACGATTGGGCCAACAGCGTATACAACCTGGTTATTACCACTACCTTTTTCCCGATTTACTTCCTGGCTGTTACTAAAAAAGAAGAATGGGCTAACGGCGAGTCGGTACCGTTTCTGGGCCAATCTTTTCGCAATAGCAGCCTGTACGACTACAGCCTTGCGGTGGCCTACTTTTTAGTAGCCATCAGTTATCCGGTGCTTACCAGCATTGCCGATTCGCGGGGCAATAAAAAAAGCTTTCTGCGCTTTTTCTGCTACATGGGCGCATTCGGGTGCTCATCACTTTATTTTTTCGATGGCAGTTCACTTTGGATAGGTATTGTGGGGCTGATTATGGGGGCCATGGGCTACGCCGGCAGTCTGGTTTTTTACAATGCCTACCTGCCCGAAATAGCCTACCTGCCCGAAATAGCCGCACCTGCCGACCGCGACCGCATTAGTGCCAAAGGGTATAGCATGGGCTACATTGGCTCGGTACTGTTGCAAATTATTGGCTTTGCGCTGGTGGTATCTATGAAGGGTAGCGAAGGCGAAGCCACCAGGATTACCTTTTTGCTGACCGGCATCTGGTGGTTTGGTTTTGCTCAAATCACGTTCCGGGGCTTGCCGCAAGTAAACCGCACCGAACTGAAAAAGGTAAACGTACTGACCGACGGCTTTAAGGAAATAGGCAAAGTATACCGCGAGGTAAAACAGATGCCCGTACTGAAGCGCTTTTTGCGGGGTTTCTTTTTTTACAGCATGGGCGTACAAACCGTGATGCTGGCCGCTACCCAGTTTGGCAGCAAGGTGCTGGGCCTGCCCGATACCAATCTCATCATCACAGTTGTGCTTATTCAGTTGGTAGCTATTGCAGGTGCCATTCTTATGAGCAGGCTTAGCAGTCGCTATGGCAACCTGCGGGTGCTGATGGGTGTGGTATTTTTCTGGATGCTTATTTGTTTGGCAGCCTTTGGTACCGTGCAGTTCAAAGAAGCTGGTGGTAGTGCCGAGATGCCATTTTACGGACTGGCCATAGCAGTGGGGCTTGTAATGGGGGGCATCCAGTCGCTCAGCCGCAGCACGTATAGCAAGCTGATGCCCGAAACCAAAGACACTGCTTCGTATTTTACCTACTACGATTTTAGTGAGAAGGTAGCCATTGTGCTGGGTCTGTTTGCGTTTGGCTTCATCGACGAACGGTTGGGGATGAAGTATTCCGTATTGTCGCTCATTGTATTTTTTGTAATAGGAATGCTGTGGTTGTATGCCGCTGAAACCCGGCGCCGGCAGGCGGTAGCAGCATAGGTGGGTCACGGCAAAACGGCTTATTTACAAAACGCTTTGAAACAATGAAACTGTACAGTATAAACGCCGGCTATTTCAAGCTAGATGGTGGTGCGATGTTTGGCGTAGTGCCCAAAGTTATTTGGAGCAAGCTGGTGCCGCCCGATGAAAAAAACCTGTGCAACTGGGCCATGCGCTGCCTGCTGATAGAAACCGGCAACCGCCTGATACTGGTAGACAATGGCATGGGCGATAAACAGGATGAAAAATTCTTTGGCCACTACTACCTCAATGGCGATGACACGCTGGATAAAAGCCTGGCCCGGCATGGCTTTACGCGGAGCGATGTGACGGATGTGTTGCTGACGCATCTTCACTTTGATCATTGCGGCGGCAGCATTGTACGCCGGGGCGATCAGTTGGTGCCTGCTTTTGAAAATGCGACGTTTTGGAGCAATGAACGCCATTGGCAATGGGCCACACAGCCCAATGATCGGGAGAAGGCTTCCTTCCTGAAAGAAAATATTTTACCCATAGCCGACAGTGGCCGCCTGCGCATGCTGCCCGTG
>JALOMC010000127.1 GCA_025455665.1 Chitinophagaceae bacterium
GCCACCCTGGCCATGATGGAGTGGATGAAGGCCAACGGTTTTGCGCCCAGCATATCGGTACACCGCGGGCATAGCTACTACCTGCCCTACACCATTGAAAAACTGCTGCCCAGCAAGGTGGTGGTACTAGGCAGCTGCGGCGCCTACCACAACCTGGCCGATGTGCTCAAAACATCGCCCGATGCCTACATCATCAGCAGCAAGCAGGTGGGCTATGGCGAAATAAACGTAGCGCTGTTTTCGTACCTGGTAGACCGCCTGAAGGCCGGGCAGGATGTGAAATGGCCCGCCATGATGACCGAAGTGTCCCGCCGCATTAGTGCCGAGAAAAAGGAAGGCTACGACGACTATGTATTTCCGCACCAAAACCTGGGTGCCCTGTTTATAAAGGCGTATAAAATAGCCAGTACCAAAGATGCGCCCCCTGAGGGCTTTACGTTAAAATAGCCGGCCGGCGGGGGCTTCGCCGCTGCTTTGCTTAGCTTCGCCCGCCTTTGCAGCTGTCCGCTATGTCATCGTCCACCGCCAAAAAATCGTTCGACTTCGCAGGTTTTGCCCGTGTGCTGCGCTACGTGCGGCCGTACAGGCGGCTGTTTGTGCTCAGCCTGCTGCTGGCCCTGCTCATGGGCGCCCTCTCGCCGGTGCGGGGCGTGCTGATACAGTACACGGTAGACAAAGGCCTGAAGGGCCAGCCCGGCAGCGTACCCGGCTGGCTGAACCAATGGTTTGATGGCATCAGCCATGGCGATATGGCCCGCTTTGTGGTGCTGGTATCGGTGCTGCAGGTAGTAGTACTGCTGGTAGAAACCCTGGTGCGGTTTGCCTTTGCCTACGGCACGGCCCGGCTGGGCCAGTATGTGGTAAAAGACATGCGGACGGCCGTCTTCAAAAAAATACTCGGCCTCAACCTGCGCCAGTTTGATAGCACGCCCATTGGCACGCTTACCACCCGCACCGTCAATGATATCGAAAGCATCAACGAGATTTTTGCCGACGGCCTCATTCCCATCATTGCCGATTTTCTTACCATCGTCATTACGCTGGCCACCATGTTTTACATGGATTGGCAGCTCACCCTCATCAGCCTCATTCCGTTTCCCATTTTGCTGGTGGCCACCTGGATTTTTAAAGAAAGCGTAAACAAATCATTTACCCGGGTGCGCAATGCGGTAAGCCAGTTGAACGCCTTTGTACAAGAGCACCTCACCGGCATGCAAATGGTGCAGGCCTTTAATGCCGAAACCCGTGAGTTTGGCCGCTTCCGGCAAATCAACCGCGATCACCGCAATGCCAATATCAACGCCATTTTTGCCTACTCGGTGTTTTTTCCGGTGGTAGAGGTGGTGCTGGCCATCAGCCTGGGTCTGCTGGTATGGTGGGTGGCAGGGCAGCGGCTCGAAGCGGGCAAACTCATTGCGTTTATCCTGTTTCTCAACCAGATATTCAGGCCGCTGCGGGTAATAGCCGACAAGTTTAATGTGATACAAATGGGCATGGTGGCCAGCGAACGGGTGTTCAAGGTGCTGGACAACCCCGACGAAATGCCCGCCCCGGCGCCCGATGCCTGGCAGCCGGCTACTGTGCGGGGCGATATCAGCTTTCGGCAGGTAAGCTTTGGCTACCAGCCGCCGGCCATGGTACTGCAGCAGGTGAGCTTTGAGGTGGCGGCCGGCCACACCCTGGCCATTGTGGGTAGCACCGGCAGTGGCAAAACCACCATCATATCGCTGCTGAACCGCCTATACGAAGTGCAGGAGGGCAGCATAGCCATAGATGGGGTAGACATACGGCAGTGGCACCCCGAGGCACTGCGCAGCCGCATAGGCGTGGTGCTGCAAGACGTGTTTTTGTTCAGCGGTTCGGTGCTCGATAATATTACCCTGCGCAATGCCGATATACCGCAGGAGCGGGTAGAAGAAGTGTGTCGCCTGATTGGCATTCACGATTTTATTATGCAGCTGCCGGGGCAGTACCATTTTAATGTAATGGAGCGGGGCGCCACCCTGAGTGCCGGCCAGCGGCAGCTGCTCAGCTTTGCCCGCTGCCTGCTGTACAATCCGGCCATTTTGATACTGGACGAAGCCACCAGCAACATCGACAGCGAAAGCGAGGCCCTGATACAACAGGCCATTGATAAAATGATAGCCGGCCGCACGGCCATTGTAATAGCACACCGCCTTAGCACCATTCGCAAGGCCCACCAGATACTGGTGCTGGACCGTGGCGAGGTAAAAGAAATGGGCAGCCACGAGCAGCTGCTGGCCGCCGGTGGCCACTACGCCCGCCTGCACGAGCTGCAGTTTGATCGCAAAAAAGCCCCGCGCCAGCAAGTGGTGGAGTAGGGTGAACTTAGGCTTCTGCGCTGCCAGTGTTCTTTTCGGAGCCGCCGTTGCGGGTGTTGTCACCTGCTATTGCTTAACTTCAAGCAATGTTGTGTGGCGGGTCTTTCATTGTTTAATGCCAGAGTAGTTTAGAGGCTGTTAGTTACAATACAACGAGTCGATTTGTTATGGTGAGTTTAAGAAGGAAATAAAATAGGAGTTACTGTTTATTAGAAATTCGATTCGATATAATCGCTTGCGGTATTTGATCCTAAGCTAACAGATTTTTTCAAATATTCAAGACTCATCTGGTAATCTTCAAGCATTCGATATTCATGTCCAACAAACAAATAGAAATCTGCATTCAGCGGATCAATATTGATTGCTTTGCTCATTAGATTTATGGCTTCTAGGTGTTCCTTACAGACAGATAAGAAGATTGCATAATAGTAGTAAAAGTCAATTAGGCTTTTCGTGTCAGTATACTGACTTTCTATGTTCAACATCATATCGTTGAGAACTCGCCTAGCTTCGTTTTTTAGTACTATCATTTCTCCTCTTTCTTGCGCAGTGGTTATTAATTTCTTTGCAAGTAAGAGGTATTTATTTGTGAAGTCTTGAGCTATTTCAAAGTATTCTATTTTTTTGACTTTAATATGTATTTCTATATTGAATGGTACAGGATTTCCAATGTAATAGTTTGTATGACCGTTTGAGTAGTCGATTACTATATCTAAGACTTCCACTCTAATGTCCTTTATTTCATAGTTTTCATTGTTAAAGCTAATGAATGCGCCGATCTTGAGTGTAGGATTTCCAATAGTCTCAATTAGTTTTTTGTAGTCCGAAGTTTCAAAAATCCCGTTTTCTAAATAAGGCTTATCAAAGTGTAAAAACTTGAATCTCGGATAAACTAGCGCATCACTGTAGTTGATGCTTACCATTTTCTTGAATGCCAAACCTATGTATGAATCGTCAGGTATTGGGCGAAGAGCTTTGTATAAATCTTTTTTGAAAAACATGAATAAAGGTATTGAGAATTCGCCTGCTCAACGATTAAACAAAATTCGATAATCCGACTTACATGATTCAATAGCGAATGGTTTTCATATAGTCCTTAGTAAGGATGGTTGCTTGTACAACTAATAGGCCTATTGTTCTTCAATAATTTGCTTTACAAAAGATTCAAATTCCTCTTGGATAACTTTGGGTACTTTCTGCCGATCAATTTTGAAATCAAACGGTATTTGATCTCGATCTCGTTCTTCATCGTAACTCGGCGTATTAAAGTTAAGCTGAATGTAGGTGTCGTGCTGATCTGTTTCAAACACCTTCGGATACTTTGTCTTGATTTCCTCTTTTTTTTCAAGAATTTTTTCAATCTTGTTTTTCAAGCTGTGACTAATATAGCTGTTCAAGAAGTTTCTATCCCAAAACGAGTTTTCCATAATCGAAGTTCTTTTCTGATCAAGATTTTCGTCGGAAGTTAGTTTAACGGAAATGACGTAAAAAATCTTTTGTTTACTCTGTTGGATATTTGTGGATAAGGGGTTCCGAAATCTTTAGGAAATTGTCAAAAAGTCACGGCTCACCCGCTGTTCAGGATTTGCGATCCTGCATGCCTATCCCGCTGTTCAGGATTTGCAATCCTGAACGCCTATCACCGGGTTTGCAACTCGGACTACTTCCAGGTCTCTTAGTCTGACGCCTTTCGCCTACAACACCAAAGATTAGGGGGCACCCCATTTTCTCACTTTTACTGTACATCAATGGGCCGATGTATTCACCCGGCAGGCGTATATCGAAATTTACCTCGACAGCCTGGCGTATTGCCAGCGTGAAAAGGGCTTGCTTGTTTACGGCTATGTCGTCATGTCAAATCACGTGCACCTTATTGCAAGGGCAGCCCATGAAAATTTGAGTGATGTTATTCGGGACCACAAGAAGCACACCGCCAAAAAAATCTATGAGGCCATTATGGCAAACAAGCGGGAAAGCCGCAAAGAATGGCTATCGCTGGTGCTACAGCATCGGGGCCATATCTGGTTTTGGGAGGAAGGCTATCATGGTGAAGCGATCTACACAGATGATTTTTTTCTATCGAAACTGAACTACCTGCATCAGAATCCGGTGAGGGCCGGCCTGGTGGAGTACCCGGAGCACTACCTGCACAGCAGTGCGGCGGATTACGTTGGCTTGCGGCAGGGGCGCCTGACTGTTGATGGGTTGCGTTGATGTAGTTGGCAGTCGGGCGGATTGCAAATCCGCCGATATGGGTTCGGGATTGCAAATCCCGAACAGCAGGCTTGCAGTAGTGGAGATGGCAGATGGGCGGATTGCAAAGGCGCCGATATGGGTTCGGGATTGCAAATCCCGAACAGCAAGAATTGCAAATCCCGAACAGCAGGATGGCGGCTGTTGGTCCGGCGACCAACAGCGGCGAACGGACTAATCTGAGAAGCTGCCCTCTACCGCCGGTATGACGGAACGGGGGGAGACCGGCGGAGCGTGACAGGCGATGGGCTGCGCTGCCCGGCGGGCCCCGCCTCGACTCAATCGAGGCGGGGGTGCACCGCACCGAACGAAGTGAGCCCACAGGGCGGCGTACCGCTGCCGGGATGTGTACTGTTGTTGACAGCCCCAAGAATTGTATTTGAACAAGCAGGCAACAGGCGGCGGACCCGCAAAACAACGCGTCAGGCGACGTGGCGGGGCAGGCCGACAGGTAGCCCGGAATTTTCATGTCACTTTCTTGCGCCGCCGATGCCGATGTTTGGCCCCCGGCCCGTACATTTGCGGCCAAATTTGAGCACAGGTATGGGTAGTAAGTTCCTCAAATCTTTACTGGTGGCTGCTTTCAGCGTACTGGCACTGGGCACCGCCCTGGCCGAAGAAGGGCACGAACCCGGCGCACACGCCGCCGGCCACGAAAAGCCCCTCGACCCCGGTAAAGTGATCATTGAGCACGTGACCGATGCCCACGATTTCCATTTTATGGACATTGGTGGCAAGGCTATTTCGCTTCCCCTGCCGGTGATTTTGTATGCCGAGGGCCAGTGGCATTTTTTCAGCAGTGGCAAGTTTCACCACGGCCACGAGGCGCACAATGGCTTTTACCTGGTGACCGACCACTACCTGGAGCAACTGAAGGCCGAAGGCGTAAGCACCGAGGGCCTGAAAAATCAGCAAATCATAAAAGTAGATGCCGCCGGCAAGCCCGACCTGGGTGTGCAGGTGTACGACTTCAGCATGACCAAAAACGTGGTGCAAATGCTGATAGCCAGCATCCTGCTTATCCTTATTATGAGCAGCATTGCCCGCAAGTACGCCAAAAATGGCCCCAACCAGGCGCCGAGTGGTTTTCAAAACGCATCACCTTTGTGCGTGACGAAGTGGCCAAGCCTAACCTGGGCAAAAAGTACCAGCGCTACCTGCCGCTGCTGCTTACCATTTTCTTCTTCATTCTCATCAACAACCTGTTTGGCCTGATACCCGGCTCGGCCAACGTAACCGGTAACCTGGCGCTGACGGCTGTGCTGGCGCTGGTGTCGTTCGTGGTCATCCTTTTCAGCACCAACAAGCATTTTTGGGGCCACGTGTTCTGGTTTCCGGGTGTGCCGGTGCCGGTTAAGTTCATCATGATGCCGGTAGAACTGATGGGTATTTTCACCAAGCCCTTCGCCCTCATGATTCGTCTGTTTGCCAATATGGTGGCCGGCCACGTCATCATCCTCAGCTTTATCATCCTCATTTTCATATTTGGCGCTATGAATGCGGCACTGGGCTATGGCACCAGCCCCATATTTGTAGCCCTGGCGGTATTCATCTACGCTATCGAAGTGCTGGTAGCGTTCATCCAGGCTTTCATTTTCACCAACCTGACGGCGGTGTTTATAGGCCAGGCGTTTGAGCATGGAGACCACCACTAGGGAATGAGGAATGAGGAATTAGGAATGAGGAAAATGAGGAATGAGGAATAAGGAATAAGGAATGATGAATGAGGAGTGATGAATGAGGAATAAAGAATTCGGATGGTCTTGGCCTCGACCTCAACCTCAACCTCGACCTGAACCTTGACCTCGACCTTGACCTCAACCTTGACCTCAACCTCGAACAGTGCTGCGGGAGCAGAAGCGGAACACGGATTTTTTCATTTTAAATATCATCGATTATGCAACTGATGAACGTTTTGTTGGATGTGAGCATGAGCCACCTGGGTGGTGCTATCGGTGCTGGTCTGGCTGCTATTGGCGCCGGCATCGGTATTGGTCAGATTGGTAAGGGTGCTACTGAAAGCATTGCCCGCCAGCCTGAAGCTGCTAACGACATCCGCGGTGCTATGATCCTGACTGCCGCCTTCGTAGAAGGTGTGGCCCTGCTGGCTGCTGTAGCCGGTCTGCTGGCCTGCGCCCTGGCACAGGGCGAAAGGCGCAGTTGTTTTTTTGCCTTTGTTCTTCTTATCAAGAAGCTATAAAAACCGACAAAAATTTTTGAGATATGCTCGACGTAGGATTAGGCCTCTTTGCCTGGAACCTCATCGCTTTTCTGGTAGTGCTGCTGTTGCTGCGCAAGTTTGCGTGGAAGCCCATTATCAGCAGCCTGAATGAACGCGAAAGCAAGATTGCTGACAGCATTGCCACAGCCGACCGCGTAAAGGCTGAAATGGCCCAGCTGCAGAGCGAAAACGAGGCCCTGATGGCCAAGGCCCGCGAAGAGCGTGCTGCTATTTTGAAAGAGGCCAAGGAAACCAGCGACAAGATGATCAACGAGGCCAAAGAAAAGGCCAAGCTGGAAGCCAATAAGATCATTGCCGATGCGCAGGTAGCTATCAACAACCAAAAGATGGCAGCCCTCACAGATGTAAAGAACCAGGTGGGTGCGCTGGTGATAGACGTGGCCGAAAAAGTACTGCGCCGCGAACTGAGCAACAAGGCTGATCAGGAAGCCTACATTGCTAAAATGAGCAACGACGTGACCCTGAATTAATGGCTGTCGCCTCCTAATCACTGTATTCTTTTCTATATGCAAAATCCCCGGTTAGCCGCCCGCTACGCCAAAAGCCTGATAGATATAGCTGTGGAGCAAAACCAGCTGGAAGAGGTGAAGGCCGAAGTAGACCGCTTTATTGGCTTTGCCAAAGTGAGCCCCGAGTTTCGCACTTTGTTTAAGAGCCCCATTATCAGCAGCGATAAGAAGCTGGCCATCCTGGCTGCGTTGAACAAAGGGCAGGGGCATCCTATTTTGAGCGGCTTCATCCGCCTGCTGGTAAGCAAGGGCCGCGAAAAGGTAGTAAATGAAATTTTGGACGCTTTTATTCAGCAATACGAAACGCTGAAAGGCATACACCGGGTAAAAATCACAACAGCGCAGCCGCTGGCTGCCGATGTAAAGGCCAGCCTGCTGAGCAAAATAAAGACCGATACCGGCATTGATAAGGTGGAGCTGACCGAGCTGGTGAAGGAGGAAATCATTGGCGGCTTTATACTGGAGTACGATAACAAGCGGGTGGATGCCAGCATACAACGAGACCTGCGAGATGTAAAACGCCAGTTCTTGTCCAACGACTACATCTTCAACATCCGATAAAGAAAAGCCCGGCCTGCAGGACCGGGCTTTTTTGTACGTGCTATGGTGTGCTGCAGCACCGGCGGTTAGCTGCCGCTGATGTATTGCTCCAGGTGGCTGATGGTTTCTTGCTGTCTTTTCATTTTGGCCGCTACCACATCACTCATAGAAATAATACCGGCCAGCTGGCCCTCGGCAAACACCGGCAGGTAGCGAATATGCTTTTGGCTCATCAGCTCCATGCATTTGTCAATATTGTCGGACGGCGAAAGGCTGGGCAGGTCGGTACTCATGATTTCGGCAGCGGTGGTATCGGTCGAGTTGCGGCCCAGCAGTATCACCTTGCGTGAATAGTCACGTTCTGTGACAATGCCCTGGTATTGGCCATGGGCTACCACTACTACCGAGCCAATGTTTCGATCGGCCATCAGGCGCAATGCGTCAATCACCGGGGTGGACGGATCTATTTGTACTACCTGGCTGCCTTTGCGGCTAAGGATGTCGGCTACTTTCATGAGCGAAGTTTTTTTGAGGGTGGATAGTTAAGGTAGTGGATGCCCGCCAAAAAAGCGTCCCTTGCGCAGGAAAGAGCCACGAAAAATTCCAATAAAAAAATTTGCATTATAGTTTGGTTTATAAAATAAACTGGTCTATGTTTGCCTTGTCAACGAACAAAAACGCATGAAACGCCTCACACTCATAGTAGCTATCCTCGGTGCCAGCCTCACACTATTGGCCCAAACCACCACCCTTACCGGCACCGTACTAGATCAGCGCAAGCGGCCCATTTCGGGCGCCAGCGTGTCTATCAAAGACAGCTACGATGGTACCAGCACCGACAGCCTCGGTCAGTTCAGGTTTACCTCTACCGAAACAGGCAATCACACCCTCACCATCACTTATACCGGCTACAAGGCCTGGGAGCAGCCCGTCAGCCTGACCGGCGCTGCTCTCAGCTTTTCGGTACAGTTAAAAGAAGACCAGAATGAGCTGACAGCCGTTGTCATTACAGCCGGCAGTTTTGAAGCCAGCGACATCAAGCGGGCCACTGCCCTGAAACCGCTGGATATAGTAACAACGGCCAGCGCCAATGCCGATGTGGCCGCCGCTATGCGCACCCTGCCTGGCACACAGCAAGTGGGCGAAAGCGCCGAACTGTTTGTGCGGGGGGGCGAGGGCTTTGAAACACGTCAGTTTATAGATGGCACTACGGTACCCAACCCGTTTTTTGGTCAGGCGCCCAATATTGCCAGCCGCGGTCGTTTTTCGCCCTTCCTGTTCAAGGGTACCGTTTTTAGTACCGGCGGCTATTCGGCGCTGTACGGTCAGGCCTTATCGTCGGCGCTTATTTTGGAGTCTATTGATCTGCCTGAGCGTTCGGCTGCCAGCGCATCGCTGTCGCCCATTTTTGCCAGCGGCCAATACCAGCACCTGGCCAAAAACAAAAAGAGCAGCTGGGGTGGTAGTGCCGGGTACACCTTTTTAGGGCCCTATTTCAAGGTGATCAGCCAGCGACCCGATTACTTTCAGGCGCCACAAATCTTCAGCAGCGATGCCAATTTCCGGATCAAGACATCGGCTACGGGCATGCTCAAGTTTTTTGGCAGCTATGCCAATCAGCAGTTAGGCCTGCGCAATCCCGACATTGACCAGGCGCAGCTTAAAAACGCCTTTTCGCTCAACAACGATAACATTTACACCAACCTGGCCTACCGCGAACGCCTGGCCAACCGCCTGAAGCTACAAGCCGGCCTGAGCTATGCACTCAACCGCGACAACATACAGCAAGCCGTGCAGGATGGCGAAAACAAACCTGTGACCAGCGGACTGCCCTGGTATGTAGCAGCCAAAAACTTTGGTATCAATAGCCGCAGCACGCTGGTGCAGGCCCGCGGCGTACTGGAGTACAAGCTTACTGGCCTAAGTGGTATAAAGGCCGGTGCCGAGTACTGGTACAGTAAAGACAAAAGCACTTTTAACCAACTGACTGCTCAGATAACTGACCACTACAGCAGCGTATTTGCCGAGGCCGATGTGTACCTGAGCAACCGACTGGCCGGCCGCGCCGGGCTGCGGGCAGAGCACAGCAGCCTGCTGAATGCTACCAACCTGGCGCCTCGTGCTTCGCTGGCGTACAAACTGGGTGGTGGCGCACAGGTAACGGCCGACTACGGTGTTTTTTACCAAAAGCCACAAAGCCAGTTTTTGCTGCTGCAGCAAGATCTGCCGCAGATGCGGGCCGACCACTACATTCTGACCTACCAAAAAATTGGTGTGAACCAGGTATTCAGGGCGCAGCTGTTTCATAAGGGCTACAAACAACTGCTGAAGACCTGGCCCGACACCAGTGCTACCGGCAATGGCTACGCCCGTGGTTTCGAACTGTTCTGGCGAGACAAAATCAGCCTCAAAAACTTCGACTACTGGATTACCTATTCGTACCTCGATACCAAGCGTGACTACCTCAACTTTCCCTACAGCATGCAGCCCAATTTTGCGGCCAACCACACAGCTAACCTGGTAGTGAAGCGCTTCTTTACAAAACTGAAAACACAGTTCAATATCAACTATCAGTTTGCTACCGGCCGCCCTTATTACAACCTGGCCTTTAGTAGCACCGAGCAAAAATGGACAGTACGGGATGAAGGGAAAACCATCGCCTTTAATAACCTGAGCGTAAGTATGAACTACATCACCAATATTGGAAAAGCGTTCGGCGTCATTGTGTTCAGCATGAATAATGTACTGAATAGCAAGCAGGTATTTGGCTACAACTACAGCTTTGATGGTAGCAATAAGGTAGCAGTAGTGCCGCCGGCCAACCGATTTGTGTTTCTCGGCATTTTCCTCAGCTGGGGTACCGATCGTACGCAGGATGCCATCAACAACAACTTGTAAACAACAACATTCATTCACACTTTTCTAAAACCCAATTGATCATGAATCAGCAAATCGATCAGCCACAAGACCAGCAATTGTGGGAAATAGCTCGCCAGCGGGCAGCTTTCAAAAAGAACCTGGTAGCATACGTGCTTGTCAATCTCTTTTTGGTAGGTGTTTGGTACTTCAGTAATGGAGGTAATCACCGCTATTTCTGGCCCATTTGGCCCATACTAGGCTGGGGCCTCGGGTTGGCTATTCAGTATGCTTCGGCTTACCACGGCAATCGGTTGTTTTCGGCCGAAAAAGAGTACGACCAACTGAAGCGAAAGCAACAGTAATCGCTGCGTCCCATTTCAACGTTTCAATCAATCAAACATAAAATCACACTCCTAAAAACCATGTTTATGAAGAAGATGCTGCTGCTATTGATGAGTGCCAGCCTGCTGCTGGCTGCACAAGCCCAAAACGAAAAGTATGTGGGCTACATGAAGAAAACCATGGCCCAACTCGATTCGGCCAGTACGCCCGATGCTTTTCAGCAAGTGGCCAATTCATTTGAGCGGATTGCCAATGCTGAAAAAAGTGAATGGCAGCCCGGCTACTACGGCGCCTATGCGCTGATTATGAAAGCATTCTACATGAAAGAACTGAAAGAAGTAGATGCAACCTGCGACAAAGCTGATGCTATGCTGGCCTTATCGGAAAGCATTGCCGGTATGAAGAATTCGGAAATTCTGACATTGAAAGCAATGGTACTGACGGCCCGTATGCGGGTAGACGGTAGCCGCGGCATGACAATGGGCCCCAAGGCCACCCAGCTGCTGCAGCAAGCCCTGCAGGGCCAGCCGGCTGGCAATCCGCGGGCCATGGTACAAATGGCGCAAATGATGTTTTATACGCCTGCTGCTTTTGGCGGTGGTAAAGACATTGGTGTAGAGTGGCTTAAGAAAGGCATTGCCGCCTACGAAAGCTTCAAGCCTGCCAGCGAGTTAGATCCTACCTGGGGTAAGCCCTATGCCGAAGGATTGCTGCAGCAGTGGACAGCTGGTAAGTAGTGGAAATTCTTGTGAATAAGTAGCCGCCGGCCACCGGGCAGGGCGGCTACCTTCACTTACTGTTTGGTTTTTCTGGTGACCATAATATTGTAATAGCCATGGAGGATAAAACACTATCGAGTGCAGAAAGCCTGCAGTTGATAGACTCAATGATTAACAGGGCCCGCAATCGTTTTTCGGAAAACGGGCATTTGTACCTGGTGTGGGGCTGGACTGTTTTCGTCATTGCGCTGTCGCAGTTTTTTGTGATCAGTTTTAAGCTGCACCAGCAGCCACAACTGTTGTGGATGCTCACTTTTGCACCATGGCTGTATATGATGGTATATCTTAATCGCCAAAAGAAAGCTGAAACGGTGCGCACCTATACCGAAGAAATCACCAGCTATGTATGGCTGGTGTTTGTAGTCATGATGTTTTTGAATGGCTTCATAGTTGGCAAGTCGGGCTTTATACAGCTCATCATGCCGCTGGCGCTGGTACTGTATGGTATGCCTACGGCCATAAGTGGTATTGTACTGCGCTTTCGGCCACTGGTGCTGGGCGGTACCGCCTGTGGCCTGCTGGGTGTGGCAAGCTTGTATGTAAGCTACGCACAGCAACACTTGCTTTTAGCTGCGGCGGTACTGGTGGCTTGGATTGTGCCAGGCTATTTGCTACGTCAGCGATACAACGCATCAAATAAAAAATAGCAGAATACGGCATGGAAGAAAAGCACATGAGTGAATTGGAGAGCCTGCAGGTGATCAGCACCATGATCCAAAAGGCCAAGGCTTCGTACCATGATCGGGGTACCGGTGCCATTTTGTGGGGTGTGGTCGTTGCCACCTGCTCTTTATCTACCTGGGCGCAGCTGACGTATAAGTATGAACTGCCATTCGATATTTGGCTGCTGACGGTAGCAGCTGTGGTGCCTACTATCATCCTGAGTATACGCGAAGGCCGCCGCCGCAAAGTGAAGGGCTACGACGAAACAGCCATGAACTGGGTATGGACCTGTTTTGGCATCTCTATTTTTTTAACTGTGTTTGCCAGCAATGCTGTGGGCGCAGCTTTTGGCCAGGTAAAAGATGCAGTGGAGGCAGCAGGTGGTGCCCGCCCCGCTATTTACTATTCCGATTATTCGTCGGCTTTTATGTTGATTATTTACGGCATTCCTACATTGGTAACAGCCGGTATCAAAAACTTTAAGCCGATGCTTTTCGGAGGCATTGTATGCTGGCTCAGTGCCATTGCCGTGTTGTATACCAATCGGCCCACCGATATGCTGCTCATGGCCTTGTCGGCTACTTGTGCATGGCTCATTCCCGGAATCATTTTGTATGTAAAAAGCCGCCAACAGCGAGTTGCTTAGATCACATGTTTAAAGATCTTGATCCCATATTGCACTCACAGCTCCGGCTGGCGGTTATGTCGCTGCTCATCAGCGTACGCGAAGCTGAGTTCACTTTTCTGAAAGAAAAGACGAACGCCACGGCGGGCAACCTGAGTGTGCAAATCAACAAGCTGAAAGACGCTGGTTATATCGAGGTCAAAAAGCAATTCAAGGATAACTACCCGCAAACTCTTTGCAGCATTACCGAGGCGGGTATTACTGCTTTTGAAAAATACGTCCGCGACCTGCAGTCGTACTTACAAACTGGCGCAGCGTAGGCGTTTCATCATATCGCGGCGGGTATTGCCACCAAAAATGCCGTTGCTGCTGGCAGAGCGGTTCAGGTTGATGCCGATTTTGAAAGTGGCCGTCCAGTAGGTTGTACAGCTGGCGGGCCAGTGCAGCCTGTGCTGGCGAAAGGTATTGGGCAAACAGGTTGGGATCTACCCATTCCGCTCTCGATACATCGTCGATATAGTCGCCGTGGTAGCCAAGTGCTGTGCGCTTATTTACCTCAAACCGAAGGGTCAGCT
>JALOMC010000005.1 GCA_025455665.1 Chitinophagaceae bacterium
ACGCCGGTGGCCAGGCCTTCTTTGTTGGTCAGCACTTCGCGGGCCATGGCATTTACATACAGGTCCACATTGCCGGTTTCTACCGCGGGCTTTACCAGTACGCTGCTGCTCGAAAAATCGCCGTACACCATGCAGCCCCGGTTGCACTGGGCGCAGTAGAAGCAGGCACCCCGCTTGTCGTTGATCTTTTTAGTGAGGATAGAAAGGCGGGAGGGAATCACCGGTACACCGGCGTTGCCAGCGGCTTTTTTCAAAAACAGTTCGTGCAGGCGTGGCTTGGGCGGTGGTAAAAAAATACCGTCCGGGTCGTTGGGCAGTCCTTCATTGGTGCCAAATACCCCAATGAGTTGGTCTACCCGGTCATAAAAGGGCTTCACGTCGTCGTAGCCAATGGGCCAATCGTCGCCCAGGCCATCAATGCTGCGGCGCTTAAAATCTTTGGGACCGAAGCGGAGCGAAATGCGCCCCCAGTGATTGGTACGACCACCCACCATGCGGGCACGCCACCATTCCCACTCGGTACCCTGTGCCTTGGTATAGGGCTCGCCATCTATTTCCCAGCCCCAGTAGCTGGCATCAAAATCGCCGAAGGGGCGATACTTGGTAGATGCGCCACGGCGCAGGCTTTCCCACGGATTTTTGAGCTGGGTTACATTCTTGGCCGGATCGTAGTTGGGGCCTGCTTCCAACAGGGCCACTTTCAGCCCGGCATTGGCCAGCACGTAGGCTGCCATGCCGCCACCTGCCCCCGAACCCACAATCACCACATCATACTGCTTACTGTTCTTTTTGATCTCAATGGCTCCCATGGCACACAATTGCTTTTAGATAAGGGTGCTAAAAATAGTTGAATCAGCGATTCGTTCGTTGTCATCTGACGTCAGAAGAATATTACGCTTGTTATCCGCAAAGGTTTGCGTTGAATTTTGTGGAAAGCGTCCGGCGGCTGGTATTGAAATATCCATATTTTTAGCACTCAACTTTAACCAACGATTCGCATGTCCAACGGAATCAACCGGCAGCAGCTGTTTGTGGCCAGCTGTCTTGCATTGCTTGTTACCTCCTTGTCATTTGGTATTCGTGCCGGCATTTTGAATAAGCTGGGCGAGGATTTTGCCCTGAATGCCGGGCAGCTGGCTACAATAGCGGCCACTGCTTTCTGGGGCTTTCCGCTGGCGGTTATCATTGGCGGCATGGTGGTAGATGTTATTGGCATGAAAAAGCTGCTGGTAGCTGCCTTCGTGTTTCACCTGGCCGGTATTGTGCTCACCATTTTTGCCGGTGGCTTCTGGACGCTGTTCGTGTCCACACTTTTCATCGGCATTGCCAATGGCACCGTGGAAGCAGCCTGCAACCCCCTGGTGGCAGCCATTTACCCCGATAATAAAACGACCAAGCTCAACCATTTTCATCTTTGGTTTCCGGGCGGCATTGTACTGGGTACGCTCATTGTGATGCTGCTGGGCAAAGCCGGCATTGGCTGGCAGGTGCAGGTAGGCCTCATGATCATTCCCACCCTGATATACGGGTATCTCTTTTCGCGGCTCAGCTTCCCGGTAACCGAGCGGGTGGCCAGCGGTGTGAGCACCGGTGCCATGTACAAAGAGCTGGCCCGCCCCTTGTTTTTGTTCATGATGATTTGCATGCTGGGTACGGCCATTACTGAGCTGTTTACCGGCCAGTGGATTGATGTGCTGTTGAAAAATGTGATCGACAATCCGTTATTGATATTGACTTTGACTACCGGCGTGATGGTAGTAGGCCGCGGCCTGGCCGAGCCAGTGGTGCACCGGCTGTCGCCTACGGGTGTATTGCTGGGCTCGGCAATGCTGGCTACACTGGGCTTGTACATGCTGGGCCACAATACGGGCAATATGGTGTTTGTGGGCGCCCTGGTGTTTGGCATGGGCGTTTGCTATTTTTGGCCTACCATGCTGGGCTTTGTGGCCGAGTACCTGCCCAAAACGGGTGCGGTGGGCCTTAATCTGATGGGGGGCGCCGGTATGCTGGCGGTCAGCTTGTACACCATGTTTATGGGCAAGCGCTACGATGAAATTTTGCTGCAGAAATTGCCGGCGGGCGCCAGCCTGGATGAATACACCAAAGCTGCTGGCGGTACCGAAATGGCAGCAGCACTTACCAGTGCCAAAACAGCGGCCGGTCCCGAAATTCTCAACCTGACTCTGTTCATTCCAATTGTATTGGTAGTAGCATTTGCCGGCTTGTTTGTATACATGCGGGGCAAGCAAAAGCCTGTGTTGAATGCTTAAACAACCCAAACATGCAAAAACGCCGAACATTGATTAAACAAGTGGTAGCGGGTGGGCTAGGCGTGGCACTGGCAGGCGAAGCATTGGCTACTCCCATGTCGGCACCACTGAAAGGCCGAATCCGGCAAAGTGTGTGCCGGTGGACCTACGGCCATTTATCGCTGGACGAGCTTTGTGTGGTAGCCAAAGAAATAGGCCTGCTGGCTATAGATTTGGTTGGGCCCAAGGAGTGGCACATTTTAAAAAAGCACGGACTGGATAGCAGCATGTGCAATGGGGCCGAAATAAGCCTGACAGAAGGCTGGAACAACCCGCAATACCACGCCACCCTGATCAAAAACTACACCGAGCATATCGAATTGGTAAGCAAGGCTGGCTATAAAAATCTTATTTTCTTTAGTGGCAACCGCCGCGGCATGGATGACGAAACCGGGCTGAAAAACACGGTGGATGGTATCAAGAAAATTGCGGGGCTGGCCGAGCAAAAAGGAGTAGTGCTGCAGTTGGAGCTATTCAACAGCAAAGTGGACCACAAAGACTACATGGCCGATAAAAGCGCCTGGGGTATTGAAATGTGCAAACGCATTGGCAGCGAAAATGTGAAGCTGTTGTACGATATCTACCACATGCAGATCAATGAGGGCGATGTGATCCGAACCATCAAAGATCATCATCAGTATTTCGGACACTACCACACAGCAGGCGTACCGGGCCGTCACGAAATAGATGAAACGCAAGAGCTATACTATCCGGCTATCATGCAGGCCATTGTAGCCACCGGCTACACCGGCTATGTGGCGCAGGAGTTTTTGCCCACCGCGGCCGATAAAATAGCAGCTTTGCGAGATGCAGTGCGCCGCTGCGATGTGTGAGTATCCCGGGCAGAAAAGGGAGTCCCGTAGGTTTCTAAAATAGCGACCGTCCTCAATGATCAATAGAACATATTCATTCTCAAATTCTGAATCTCGAATTTCAAACCTGATTTTTCATGGCAGACAACACTTTTGATGCGATCGTAATAGGAAGCGGCATTTCGGGCGGCTGGGCAGCCAAAGAGCTGACAGAAAAAGGCCTGAAAGTGATTATGCTGGAGCGTGGACGCAATGTGGAGCACGTAAAGGACTATGTGACGGCCAATAACCATCCATGGGATTTTCCGCACCGCGGCGGCCGTACGCAGGAAATGATTGCAAACTATCCGGTACTGAAACGCGACTACCCGCTCAATGAAACCAACCTGAGTTTTTGGGTAAATGAAAAGGATTGTCCCTACGTGGAAGTGAAGCGATTCGACTGGTACCGCGGCTATCATGTAGGTGGACGTTCGCTTACCTGGGGCCGTCAGAGCTATCGGCTGGGCGATCTGGATTTTGAAGCCAACCTGAAAGATGGGCATGGAGTGGATTGGCCAATCCGCTACAAAGACATTGCCCCCTGGTATAGCTATGCCGAAAAATTTGCCGGCATCAATGGCAACCGCGATGGATTTCCTTCATTGCCCGATGGCGACTACCTGCCTGCCATGGAAATGAACTGCGTAGAAAAGGACGTGGCAGCTCGCATAAAAGACAAGTATGCCGGCAAGCGGGCCATGATTATGGGCCGCAGTGCCAACCTGACCGCCCCGCACAACAACCGCACCAACTGCCAGTACCGCAACAAATGCTGGCTGGGCTGTCCTTTCGGCGCTTATTTCAGCACCCAAAGCGCCACCCTGCCGGCAGCTATGGCTACCGGCAATCTGACGCTGCGCCCTTTCAGCATCGTCACCAAAATTTTGTACGACAAAGACACCAAGAAGGCCAAAGGTGTAGAGGTGTTGGATGCCGAAACCAACAAGACCTATGAGTACTATGCCAAAATCGTGTTTCTGAACGCTTCGGCATTCAACAGCACCTGGGTGCTTATGAACTCCGCCACCGACATTTGGCCAGAAGGCCTGGGTAGCAGTAGTGGCGAGCTGGGCCACAACGTAATGGACCACCACCTGAAAGTAGGTGCCGGCGGCATTGTAGATGGCTACGAAGACAAATACTATTTCGGCAGACGGCCCAATGGGGTATACGTACCGCGTTTTCAAAACATCTTCGACGACAAGCGAGACTATGTGCGTGGCTTTGGCTACCAGGGTGGCGCCAGCCGCGACAACTGGGACCGCGAAATAGCAGAGATGAGCGTAGGCGCTGCCTTTAAAGATGCGCTTTGCGAGCCGGGACCCTGGCAGATGGGTATCATGGGCTTTGGTGAAATACTGCCCTATCACGAAAACCGCATCTTTTTGGACAAAGACAAGAAAGATAAGTGGGGCCTGCCGGTGCTGGCCATGGATGTGGAGATGAAGGAGAACGAGATAAAAATGCGCAAAGACATGGCCAATGATGCAGCTGAAATGCTGGAAGCGGCTGGCGTTAAAAACGTAAAAACATTTGACAGTGGCTATGCAGTAGGCATGGGCATACACGAAATGGGTACTGCCCGTATGGGCCGCGATGCCAAAAGCAGCGTGCTGAATGAATGGAACCAGGTATGGGATTGTAAAAACGTGTTTGTAACTGACGGTGCCTGCATGACCAGCGGCGGCTGTGTCAATCCGTCGCTCACCTACATGGCGCTTACGGCACGTGCAGCAGACTATGCAGTAGCAGAATTGAAGAAAGGAAACTTGTAAAGGCAAGAGCAGGCTGATGGCGAAAAACCAGGTCGGTGTAGCTGTAGTCCAGCCAGTGTTTCGCCCGGTATATGAGAGGTAAATGTTGTAAACATGCCACAGTCATTTGATGCGATAGTAGTGGGCAGCGGTATCAGCGGTGGCTGGGCCGCCAAAGAGCTGACCGAAAAGGGGCTGAAGGTGCTGCTGCTGGAGCGGGGGCGCCCGTATGAGCATATCAAAGATTACAAAACGGCTAACCAGCACCCGTGGGACTTTGAGCACCGCGGCCGCACTACCGCAGCACAGCGTGATGCCTACGAGGTCATCCACCGCGGCTGGGCTGCTGCTGAAGCGGTGATGGATAGCTGGGCCAATGAAAAGGACTGCCCCTATGTGGAGGACAAGCCTTTTACCTGGTGGCGATCGTACCAAATGGGTGGGCGCAGCACGCTGTGGGGCCGCCAAAGCTATCGCTGGAGCGAAATGGACTTTGAGGCCAATGCCAAAGATGGTGTGGCAATAGACTGGCCTATTCGTTACAAAGACATCGCTCCTTGGTACGACTATGTAGAAAAGTTTGCCGGCATTAGTGGTAGCAAAGAAGGCCTGCCGCAATTGCCCGACGGTCAGTTTTTGCCCCCCATGGATTTGAACTGCGTGGAGAAAGACGTGGCTACCCGATTAAAGGCGCACTACCAGGGCAATCGGCATTTGATTATTGGCCGGGTGGCTAATCTGACGGCTCCCATTGCCGGGCGCACTCAGTGCCAGTTTCGCAATCGCTGTTGGGAGGGCTGTCCGTTTGGCGGCTATTTCTCCACCCAGTCCAGCACCTTGCCGGCTGCCATGGCTACCGGCAACCTGACGGTGCGCCCATGGTCGATAGTGACCAAAGTGCTGTACAACCGCGACACGCAGAAGGCTACGGGCGTAGAAGTGCTGGATGCCGAAACCAACCAAACAATTGAGTTTAATAGCAAGCTGGTGTTTTTATGTGCCAGTGCCCTCAACAGCACCTGGGTGCTGTTCAACTCGGCTACTGATGTGTGGCCGGGCGGCCTGGGTAGCAGCAGTGGCGAGTTGGGGCACAATGTAATGGACCACCATTACAACATAGGCGCCAGCGGCCAGGTAGAGGGCTTTGAGGATAAGTATGTGTTCGGCCGCCGGCCCAACGGATTCTACATTCCCCGGTTTGCCAATATGGGCAGCGATAAGCGTGACTACCTGCGGGGCTTTGGCTACCAGGGTGGGGCCAGCCGCAGTGGCTGGAGCCGCGAAATAGCTGAACTCAATATCGGTGCTGCATTCAAAGAGGCTTTGCTGGAGCCCGGTGGCTGGACCATTGGTATGACCGGCTTTGGCGAGGTGCTGCCCGATCACCGCAACCGCATTTACCTGCACCCCACTACCAAAGACAAATGGGGCCTGCCCGTGCTGGCCATGGATGCAGAACTGCAGGAGAACGAACTGAAAATGCGCAAGGACATAGTGGACGAAGCGAAGGCTATGCTGGAAGCAGCGGGTGTAAAAAATGTAAAAGGCTGGGACAATGGCCATGCGCTGGGGCACGGCATACACGAAATGGGAACAGCCCGCATGGGCCGCGATGCCAAAACCAGTGTGCTGAATGAGTGGAACCAGGTGTGGGATTGCAAAAATGTGTACGTGACTGATGGCGCCTGTATGACCTCATCGGCCTGCCAAAATCCGTCACTTACCTACATGGCACTTACAGCCCGGGCAGCGCAGCATGCCGTAGCCGAATTGAAAAAAGGAAATCTGTAACCATAACCTCCCATTACAAAAAATACCAACCGATATGGATAGGAGATCAGCTTTGCAAAGTGTAGCCGTGCTGCTGGGTGGCAGTGTGGTAGGCGGCAGTTTGTTTTTGCAAACAGGCTGCAAGCCATCGGCCAAGCAGGTAAATGACCTGTTTGATGAAAACCAGGTGAAGTACCTGGATGAAGTGGCCGAAACTATTTTGCCCAAAACAAATACGCCCGGCGCCAAGGAAGCGGCGGTGGGTGCCTTTATGGCCCTGATGGTAAAGGACTGCTACACGCCCGAAAACCAGCAGGTGTTTTTAAAAGGCATGGAAGAGCTGGAAAAGCGCTGCGATGAAAAGTTCAAATCGGGCTTTATGAAGGCCAGTGCCGAGCAACGCACCGAGCTGCTGACCATGCTGGATAAAGAGCAGAAGACCCACCAGGAAAAGAAAAAACCGGAGGAGCCTGCACACTATTTCCGGATGATGAAAGAGCTGACGCTGCTGGGCTTTTTTACATCAGAAGTAGGCGCCACCAAAGCCCTGCGCTATGTAGCAGTGCCTGGCAAATACGAGGGCTGCGTCGATTATAAAAAGGGAGATCGGGCCTGGGCTACGTAGAAGGCTCTTTCAGCTCGCCTTCGTCGGCAAAACTATAATAGCCGCGGTCGCTAACGATGATGTGGTCAATCACTTCCATGTCTACCAGTTTGGCGGCCGCGGTTAGTTTTTGGGTCAGCACCCGGTCGTGGGTGCTGGGGTTGAGGGCGCCCGATGGGTGATTGTGGCTGAGCACAATGTAGCTGGCTTGCTCTTCCAGGGCCCGCTTCAGTATTACCCGCGGGTCGGCCACGGTGCCCGTGATGCCGCCGGTGCTGATCACGTCCATGTTTAGCACCCGGTGCGAACGGTTGAGGTACACGGCCACAAATACCTCTCGTGGTTCGTGCTGCAGCCTTTTTTGCAAATAAGCTGCTATGTCGCGGCTGCTTCGGATGATCGGTTGGTCGTGCAGCGCCTCTTGTTCCAGCAGCACGCCCAGTTGCAACGCTGCTTTTATGCTCACTGCTTTGGCAGGACCTACGCCCTTGATTTTCTGAAGGTCTTTGATACTCATTTTTGCCAGGTGGCTGATGCGGTGCTGGCCCAGTTGCAGCAGTTCGCGGGCCAGGTCGAGGGCCGATTTGCTGCGGGTACCATTGTTGATGAGAATGGCCAACAATTCGGCAGCACTCAAGGCATCGGCGCCCCGGGCCATCATTTTTTCCCGCGGCTTATCGTCTGTGCTCCATTGCTTAATGGGTGTGTGCGGTTTGTTGAAATTTTCCATGTGTTTTTGTTGGGCCCCTTTGGCACGGCCCTATCTTCGCAGCCGTACGCCGCAGGGCCATTGGTACCGGGGTGCTACGCTAAATTTAACTGCATTATGAGCCTTCAGGCAAGAATTTTTTCGGGCACAGGTTCTCGCTACCTGGCCGAAAAAATAGCGCAGAATTTCGGGATTGAACTTGGGCACGTGAACGTGCAGCGCTTTAGCGACGGCGAAATCGGCGTCGAATTTTTAGAAAGCATTCGTGGCGACTATGTGTTTTTGGTGCAGGGCACTTTTGCCCCGGCCGACAACCTGATGGAGCTGCTGCTGATGATTGACGCAGCCCGCCGGGCTTCGGCTTACAAGGTCATTGCTGTGATTCCGTATTATGGCTATGCCCGCCAAGACCGGAAAGACAGACCCCGGGTAGCGATTGGCAGCAAGCTGATGGCCAACATGATTACGGCAGCCGGCGCCGACCGTGTGATTACCATGGACCTGCATGCGCCGCAAATTCAAGGCTATTTCGATATTCCTGTCGACCATCTCGATTCGTCGGCCGTTTTCATCCCCTTTATAGAAAAGCTGCATCTGCCCAACCTCACTTTTGCCGCCCCCGATGTGGGCAGTACCAACCGTGTGCGTGAAGTGGCCAGCTTCTTCAATGCCGAAATGGTGATATGCGATAAGCATCGCAAGCGGGCCAATGAAATAGCCAGTATGACTGTGATAGGCGATGTAGCCGGCCGCGATGTGGTGTTGATTGACGACATCTGCGATACCGGCGGCACCCTGGCCAAAAGTGCATCGCTGCTGAAAGAGAAAGGGGCCCGAACTGTGCGTGCCTTTTGCACCCACCCGGTGCTCAGCGGCAAGGCGTTTGACAACATTGGTAACAGCGTACTGGAGGAGCTGGTGGTAACCGATACAATCCCGCTTCGCGAAGGTGCGCCGGCAAAAATTACGGTTACAAGTGTGGCCGATCTGTTTGCCATTGCCATCCGGAACGCCTGGGAAAACAAGAGCATCCACAGCCTGTTTGTGCACAGCCATCGTAAGTAGGGTGTGTGTGGCAGCCGGGCCTGTGCACCGCAGGCCATGGGCCGCCGGATGGAAGCGAATACCCCTGTGGAGGCTTTGTGCGCAGGCCCATGTGCAGGAGTAGCAGCGTACAGCCGGTACTGTAGCCGGGCAGGCGTACTGTAGATGCCGGCCCCTCTTTCATTGTTTTTTACAAAAATGTTTTGCGCAGCTGTCGGTAGTGAATATTCTGGCGGCAGAAAGTGTGCCTGCTGGCCTTGTAGTGGCTATGCCGCTACTTAAGTTGCGGTACCTGCTGCTGCTAGCGGCTGGCCCATGCCATCATTATGCCGCACAGGTAGGCGCCCCAGGTGCCAATGGCATAGCCCAGCACGGCCAGTAATACGCCCACTGGTGCCAGCACCGGCGAAAAGGCGGCGGCTACCACGGGTGCACTGGCTGGCCCGCCTATATTGGCCTGGCTGCCCACCGCTACAAAAAAGAAAGGTGCTTTGATAAGCCTGGCCACGCCAATCATGATGAGGATGTGAAAGGCTAACCAGGTGAAGGCAACCAGCAAAATGCCGGGATTATCGGCAATGGCGAAGATGTTCATTTGCATACCAAGGGTGGCAATGAGCACGTACAGCAACAGGGTGCCGGTTTTGGAAGCACCTACATGATTGAGCTGGCGGGCACGTGTAAATGAGAGTGCCAGCCCTGCCACCGTGGCTATGAGAATGAGCCAAAAGAATTTATTGGTAAGACTGTAGCGCTCCAGCGACGGGGCTGCCGCTTTGATGGCCGGGGCTATCCAATCGGCTACCCAATGCCCGAGGCCGGTGATGCCAAAACCGATGCCGGCTATCAGTACCATGTGGGTGAGGCTGGGAATGCGATCGCTTTGCGCATGATACGTTTCCATTTTTTGCTGCAGTTGGCTGATGGCGCTGCTGTCGGCTTTTAACCACCTATCGATGCGCTGGCTGATGCTGGCCCCGTATAGCAAAAAGGCCATCCACACGTAGGCAGTTATCACATCTACAGTGACCATGGCGCTGAAGAGCTGTTCATTGATGCCGAATATTTCTTTCATGGCTGCCTGATTGGCGCCACCACCAATCCAGCTGCCGGCAATGGCGGTAAGGCCTCGCCAGGTAGCGTTGGGGCCTTCGCCACCCACGATGCCGGGGTCGATGTACGAAAACAACCACACCGCCAGTGGCCCGCCCAGCATCACACCGGCCGAGCCTACCAAAAACATCAGCAGGGCTTTGCCGCCCAACTTGCGCACCGCCGGAATATCAACGGTAATGGTAAGCAGTACCAGGCTGGTGGGTAGCAGGTAATCTCGCACCACGGGGTACAGCGAGGAGCTTTTACCATCTATGATGCCAAAAGAATTGAAAAGCGATGGCAGAAAATAGCAAAGCAAGAGGGCGGGAACAACCCGATAGAATTTTACCCAAAATGGGTGCTTGCTATTATTGCTGACAAACACAAATGCCAAAATGCTCATGAGCAGGCCCAGCACGACTGCATCGTTGGAAATGATGGCTAAGAAAGGCATGCAGCATAATTAGCTGTTTTGGCCCGCCCGGCAAAATAGATGCCTGGGCTAAAATTTAAAGTTCCAGGTGACGCTGGGTATGATGGGAAACAGTGATACCTGGAATGCCTTTACCTGCTGCGTGCCTTGCAGCGGGTCGCCTTCCTGATCGAAATAGATGAAATAAGGATTGAGCCTGCTGTATACGTTGTAAAAACTAAAGACCCAGGTGCTTTTGAAACGCTTGGTGCTATTGGGTTTTGGGGTATAGGTAGCACTGATGTCGGCCCGGTGATAACTGGGCAGGCGGTAAGCATTCAGCCGGCTGAACTCTTGCGTAAGCACGCCGCCTACCAGGTAAAACCGTTCGGGGAAAGTAGCTGCGTTGCCGGTACCGTACACAAACACAGCACCCAGCTTCCATTTGGGATGCAGGTTGTAGTTGGCCACTATGCTCAGGTCGTGCCGGCGGTCGTATTTGGCCGGGTACTTCATGCCGGCATTGAGGCTGTCAAACTGGCGCCAGGTCCAGCTAAGGGTGTAGCCAATCCAACCGGTGAGGCGGCCACGGGTTTTATTGATAAACAGCTCCATGCCGTAGCTCCAGCCGCGGCCAAACGTAAAGTCTTCTTCAGGATCGTTTAGCGATGGAGTAAAGCCCTCGCGGTACTCTATCTGGTTCAACATGTTTTTGTAGTACACCTCGATGGATGTTTCAAACATGTTGTCTTTAAAATTGTGAAAGTATCCGGCGGCATACTGCCATCCTTCTTGTGGCCGTACGCGGTAGGTGCTGGGCACCCACAAATCGGTAGGCAGTGTAGTGCCGCTATTGGTAGCCAGGTGTATATACTGCAGGTTGCGGGTGATGGCTGCTTTAAAGCTGTTGTTATCGCCCAGGCTATAGCGCATGGTCAGGCGGGGCTCAATGCCGCCATAGGTTTTCACATTGCGGCCGCGTCCGTACCAGGTACTGTCCAGGTTATTGCCAAACGCATCTTTGGTATACCGCCAGTACGGGCCTACCTGCGAAAAACCGCTGGCCCGAATGCCTGCCCCGATGCGGAGTTTTTTGCTCACGTCCCAATCGTCTTGAATGTAGGCCGCATACTCCCGGGCATATTTTTCGCCCGTGTTGGCCGGGCTAAAATTGGTACTGCCCTGGCTGCCGCTTACCTGGTTGGGCAAAAAACTGTGATAGGTGTATTGCACGCCAAACTTCACTTTGTGCTCAGGTACGGGGTAGTAGTCAAAGTCAATCTTGGCATTCAGGTCGCGGATGCCACTGGACAGCATGAAGCGGAAGTCATTTTGTGAGGCATCGAACTTGAACTTATAATCGTTGTACACCAGCGTGGTGTTGGCAAATAAGCGTCGGTTGAAAACGTGGTTCCAGCGCAGCGTAGCAGTGCTGTTTCCCCAGGGTATGCTGGTGTTGAAGGCTCGTTCGCGGTTGCGAAAATCAAATACATCGCGGCCAAAGTACCCGCTCAAAAAAAGCCGGTCCTTGGGTCCTAGCCGAAAGTTCATTTTCGCATTCAGATCGTAGAAATAGTAGCCGCTGCCATACAGGTTGGCATCGGGCCGTATAAAGGGGCGCACCAGCACATCTACATAGGTGCGGCGTGCCGCCACTATAAAGGAGCTTTTCCCTTTTTCGATGGGGCCCTGTGCAGAAATGCGAGAGGCAATATTGCCAATGCCACCTTCTACTTCATAGGCCTGATTGTTGCCATCTTTCATGGTTACATCCACCACACTACTCAGGCGCCCCCCATACTGTGCAGGCATGCCACCTTTTATCAGGCTTACATTTTTGATTGCATCGCCATTAAAAATGGAAAAGAAGCCGAACAGGTGTCCGGTGTTGTACACCACTGCATCATCCAGTACAATCAGGTTTTGGTCGGGGCCGCCGCCGCGTACATACAGGCCGGCATTTCCCTCGCCGGCATTGCGTACGCCGGGCAATAGTTGCAGTGCTTTCAGCACGTCTACCTCGCCCAAAAAGGCCGGCACTTGTTTGATGCGCTCCATGCTTAGCTCCACCTTTCCCATTTGTGCCGATTGCACGGCATTTTCTTTACGGCGGCCCACTATTGTTACGGCAGTATTGTAGTAGCTGGCTGGCACCAACTGTATATCCAGCTGCTGGCTGCTATCGGCTTGTATTTGTATACGTTTGGGAGCATAGCCTACATAAGAGGCCACCAGTTCCACGGTGCCTTTTTCGGTAGTAATGGAGTAAAAGCCGTAGGCATTGCTGCTAACGCCGCGACCGCTGGGCTGCAGCGCCACGCTGGCGCCCTGCAGGCTCTCGCCGGTCAGCGAGTCCTTTATAAATCCACTGAGGCTCACCCGAAATGCTTGCTGGGCACCTGCCCTGAGCGATAGCAAACAACAGCAAAGGCCTGCCAAAAGGGTAAAAAATAAGCAGCGACGCATGGTAAGTGGCCGGTAGGCCGGCAGTAGCAACACAAAAAAAGCCCGATAGTTCAGGGCTTGATGGAGATGGAATCGATAACACTACCGCATGCTGGCATTGACTGGCCCATATAAGGGTTGCTGATAGCAGGGCCGTCGCTCAGCCAATTGGCACCTGCATTGTCAAACGCCATGGGGCAAAATTGTTGGTACACGGTGGCACCCTTGTATTGGGTGGTGCGTAGCAGGTCAAAAAGCAGGTCGCTCACCACCTGAAGCTGCTTTCGCTGCTCGGTCATGGTAGGCGAGCTACGCATGTTGGCAGCAGCCTTCAGCATGTTTTGCTGCAAGGTGGTTGCCAGCTTTATCAGGTTGCTGTCGGCTTTCATTTGTTTTACAGGCAGCTCAAGCACAGCTTTTTCAAAAGCCTCGGCACTTGCAGCCACCTGGCTGCTGTCATCTTTTGCCAAAGGGCCGGTAAGCTTGTAGTAAGCTTGAAGGCTGACGGTAAGTGCGGCCGAAAAAGCGTCGGTACTGTCGGTTAGTTGCATGGGTGTGTCCGGGGTGCTTTCTTTCTCTGCGGTTCTTCCTTTGATTACAAAAAAGAAAAACCCATACCCCGCAATAGCCAACAGGAAAAGCACTGCAAGTATTTTCCTTTCCATGCCGCAAATGTAGGGGGCGCATCCTATCAATGGTACAACAATACTCTTAAAACCGCCCATGAAGGGACAGCGGGTGAGCATGCCATGCCGTCCCTTACTTTTGCCGCATGCTGGCGGGTTTCAATAATCTCACTTTCGAGTTTGGTGCACGGGTCATTGTTCAAAATGCTACGTGGCATATTCATCCTAACGAACGCATTGGGCTGATCGGGTACAATGGTACTGGCAAATCGACCCTGCTACGGGTGCTGGTAGGTGAGTACCAGCCCAGTGCCGGCAGCGTGGAGAGGGGCCGCAATGTGCGTATCGGTTTTTTGCACCAGGACCTGCTGAGCCAGGAAATAGAGAAGCCGGTGCTGCAGGTGGCGATGGATGCTTTTGACGAGGCAAGAAGGGTAGAGCAGGAGCTTCGGCAGCTAGAGCAGCAGTTGGAAAAGGACAGCAGCAACGAAGGCCTGCTGCACCGGTATGCTGAAGTGCTGCACGATTTTGAAATAGCCGGCGGCTACAGCATGCAACACCAGAGCGAAGAAGTGCTGCACGGCCTTGGCTTTAGCACCGAAGAGTTTGAAAAACCCTTTAACCAGTTTAGTGGTGGCTGGCGCATGCGGGTGCTGTTGGCAAAGCTGATCCTGCAAAAGCCCGATATCCTGCTGTTGGACGAACCTACTAACCACCTTGATTTGCCCTCGATTGAATGGCTTGAGAAATACCTGCAGCATTATCCCGGCAGCGTGGTGATTGTGAGCCATGATAAGTTTTTTTTGAACCGCATGGTGACCAAGGTGGTAGAGCTGTACCAACAGGAACTGCACTTTTACACCGGCGACTTTGATTTTTATGAGCGGGAAAAGGCAGAGCGGATTGCACTGCAAAAGCGGGCTTTTGAAAATCAGCAAGATTATATACGGCAGCAAGAGCGTTTTATAGAACGCTTCAAAGCCAAGGCTACCAAAGCAGCACAGGCGCAAAGTGCGATGAAACGGCTGGAAAAGCTGGATCGGATTGAAGATGTGGAATTGGAGCGACCCAATATTAAAATCAACTTTTTGATAGGGCAGCAGCCCGGCCGCACCATTTGTACGCTCAAGCAGGTAAGCAAAAAGTTTGGTCCTATTGAAATACTGCGCCACACGGGTGCCGAAATATTGCGGGGCGATAAAGTAGCCCTGATTGGGGCCAACGGCAAGGGTAAATCCACCCTGCTTCGTATTATAGCCGGCACCGAGACTTTTGAGGGCGAACGCATTTGGGGGCACAACGTGCAGGATGCTTTTTACGCCCAGCACCAGCTGGAGGCCCTGAATGTAGAAAACAACGTGCTGGACGAAATGGCTACCAGCCGGGCAGGAAAGACAGAGCTGGAGTACCGCAGCCTGTTGGGGTGTTTCTTGTTCAGTGGCGAAGAGGTGGAGAAAAAGATCAAAGTGCTGAGCGGAGGCGAAAAAGCCCGGGTGGCTTTGGCCAAAACTATTGTGAGTAAAGCTAACTTTTTGCTGCTGGATGAACCGACCAACCACCTGGACATGCACAGCGTGGAACTGCTGATAGAAGCACTGAACCGATACGAGGGAACTCTTATCATCGTCAGTCACGATCGGTATTTTATTTCCCGAACGGCGAATGTGTTTTGGGAAATCATCGATCACCAGATCCGCGAATTCAGAGGCACCTACCAGGAATACCTGGAGTGGAAAGAGAAGTTGCAGCAAAGTGCAATGGATGCAGGCATGGCGGTATCACCTGTAGCCACTTTAGTGGAGGCTGCACCAGCTTTGGCGGTGCCCCCTTTGCCTGCCGCCGCGGGTAAGGGCCGGCCAATCAATAAAGAGGTGCAAAAGGAGTATCAACGCCAGCAACGCCTTTTCGAAAAGATTGACCAGCAGCTGACCGATGTACGCCAGCGGCAGGCAGCAGCGACGGCCGAGTTGGCCGACCCGGCTGTGTATGCCGATAAACACCGCTTTTTGCAGGTAGAGCAATCGTATCAGCAGCTGAGCCTGCAGGTGCAGCAACTGGAAAAAGAAGCGGAGACCGCTTTTGAAAAGATGATGAGCCTTGAAGAAGAGCTGAAAGCGGGCCTGCCGGGCTAACGCCGCACATGGTGGCGGCGCCAATGGTGCCGAAGTTGTTTGAACGAAAGATCCATCAGCGGGTAATTTTTTGGCTGTGGCAGGCTGTAATGCCACCACTCGGTAGGCAAGGCCACAAAACCTGCTGATTCCATGAGGTTTTTTAATAAGGCCCTGTTTTTTATTACTTCTGAAGGTAGTTGGTCGAAGTCATGATGGGCCGTATCTGAAAAACTATCGAAACCGGTAGGCATGGCCAATGGCTGGCCGGTCTGCAAGTTGTACAAGGTCAAATCGACAGCTATGCCCCGATTGTGGCCGCTGCCGGTGGCCGGGTTGGCCGCATAGCGGTCGTCGGGCACTACTTCCCACATTTTCAGCGTTACGGCGTATGGCCGATAGGCGTCAAACACCCAAATTCCCAAGCCCATTTTGCTTAGCGAGTCGGCTACCCGCAGCAGTCGGGTGGCTGCTGCTGCCCGCAGGTAAGCGGCCGGGCGCTGGTACAATACCCTGCCGGTAAAGTTGTGCTTACCGGCGTACACCCATTGCGTCCGCAGATTGGGTATGTACCCTTCCAGTGCTACCAGCCTTAGTGCCGGCTGCGAGTCGGCCTGCAGTTGCAACTGCTCGGGGGTAGTCGTCAGGGACAGGCCGTAGGGATTTTGCCCTTGGCCGGCAACAGCCACCCATTGGAGCGCAAACATGAGCATGGCGAACTGCCAAAAGTGCCGGCCTGCTGCCAATTGGGCCGAAAAACTGTTAAAACACGCCGTATGTGACGGCTTAAGTATCCACATAGCTTCCATTTTCCGATTGTACTGGGTTTCTTTGCCCCGGTTTAGGTATTAAAAGTATCGAAACCTGATTGCAGGCCTAAAATGAGTTGATCGGTTCCCCCTGTGGGTGATCCGCCATTTTTGACCAAAAAAAGAAACCATGCGAACCTTTAAACTCCTGAAATCGTGGATGCCGGCTATGCTGGGTCTGCTGCTGTTGGCAGCGGTACCTGCAGTGGCCAGCAAAGGCGAAAAAGAAAAGAAGGCCGCTGCCAATAAAGAAAAGTCGACCGATAGCCTGGTAGGCATGGCTAGTTGGTATGGCCCGCGTTTTCACGGAAAGCGAACCGCTACAGGCGATAAGTACGATCAAAATGCGTTGACCTGCGCCAGCAATCGTTTCCCGCTTGGCACCTGGCTAAAAGTGACCCATCTCAAGTCGGGCAAATCGGTGATTGTGCGTGTAAACGACCGGATGCACCCACGAATGAAGCGAGTGGTGGACTTAAGCAAGGCTGCAGCTACTGAAATTGGGATTGTCAAGGTAGGGGTAGGCAAAGTGCTGATTGAAGATCTGGGCCGCAGCCTGCCGGCTAATTTGCCGTAACATTTTGATAACGAAGGTTTACTGCGTGTAGCAGGAAAATATTGGAGACCGGTGCGCTTGCATCGGTCTCCTTGCTTTTGGCGGCTATGAGCCATAACCCCGGGTGATAAAAAATTTATTCGCCAATGGCTTGTAGACCTACTTTTGTTGCACCAAAAAATTCCTCTATGAGAAAACTAAGCCTGTCAGCATTGCTGCTGGCCGCGGCATTGGGCGCTTTTTCGCAGGACAAGCAAGTAGAAGATTACACAAAACCAGGTACCCTGGCGGTACATTTTGGCTATCTTGACTTTACTACCCCTCAGATTATCCGGAGTAGCTCGGTAGGCACTACGTTGTCTAACAAGCGCTGGGCAAAGCTCAATCAACAAACACCTTTAATGGGCATCAGCTACATTAAAGGTTTGAGCAATCATTTTGACTACGCCTTTACGTATTTGCTCAGCTCGGTTGACTACCCTTTTCGTGATGCTACTCCCCGGTACCGCACAGACTACTTGCTTCATGAAGCCGATTTGAGCGTACGAATGAAGCTTCTGAGCGACAAGTATTTCCTGTCGCCGTACCTGTCGGCGGGTATCGGCGCTTCTGCTTATCGTATTGGCCGTTTCGATGCTTTCATGCCTGTGGGAGTTGGTCTTCAGCTGAAGTTGGCACCTACCACCTTTATGTTTTCCAATTTCCAGTACCGTGTACCGATTACTGAGCGGGCCAATTACCATTTTATGAGTAATATCGGTTTCGGGTTTACTGTACAGAAGAAAAAAGAAGTACCCAAGCCGGTGCCTGTAGTGGCACCTCCTCCGCCACCCCCGCCTCCGCCGGCCGATACCGATGGCGATGGCATCGTAGATCCCAACGATAAGTGCCCGACTGTGAAAGGGGTGGCAAAATATCAGGGCTGTCCGGTACCAGATACCGACAAGGATGGTGTAAACGACGAAGAAGATAAATGTCCAGGTACACCGGGCCTGGCTCGCTATCAGGGTTGCCCTATTCCCGATAAAGACGGTGATGGCATCAACGATGAAGAAGATAAGTGTGCGGATGTGCCCGGTCTGGCCCGCTATCAGGGCTGTCCAATTCCTGATCGTGACGGCGATGGTGTGAATGACGAGGAAGACAAGTGCCCGGATGTAGCAGGTATTGTGGCTAACTATGGTTGCCCCGAAATCAAGTTCAAGCCAGAAAACATCACGTTCAATACAGGCTCGGCCGTGTTGACTGCCAAGGGCATCAAAGAATTGAAAGACAACGTGTTGCCAGCCATCAAGCAAGTGGGCAGCAACAAAATTTTGATTGAAGGACACACGGACAATACCGGTAATGCCAAGATGAACCAAACGCTGAGCAAGCGCCGGGCAGAGGCTGTAAAGGCATGGTTGGTAAAGAATGGTATTGCAGCCGATCAGCTAAGCACCGAAGGTTTTGGTAGTAGTGTTCCTCTTACCGATAATAAAACAGCTGCCGGTCGTGCTAAAAATCGCCGTGTAGATTTCAAATTGATCAAATAGACATCAATAAACAAAGGACCAGGTAATTCGAATGCTGGTTCTTGCAAAAAGTGGCTCGCCAATATTGGCGAGCCACTTTTTTTTTCAAACTTTCTTTCGGCCACTGCCTCACTGCCTGGCCACACCACCTTGCGGAAGCTTGTCTCAAGTTTCTCGCTGGCATTTCTAGCCTTTTGGCTGGCCATAGTGTTGCACGGCTTCTTCATAATCGCTGCGCAAAGTGCCAAACAGCCGATCCCAAATGAGCGTGTATAGCCCGTAATTTCCCTTGAAGTATTGGTGGTGTTGGTTGTGGGCCACACCGGTATTGATCCAACGACCGATCCGGTGCCGGGCTATCCGGCGTGGATACAGTTCGTAGCCGAGGTGACCATATACATTGTACATTATTTGAAACAACATGAAAAGACCAAACAGATATACGTGGACAGGTAGCAGAAATGCAGCCAGAGGAATAATACCTGCCTCCAACAATGCCTCCAGCGGATGAAAGGCGTAGGCCGTCCACGGTGAGGGATTGGTAGATAAGTGATGGACTAAGTGAATCCGCCGAAAGAGCCACGGCTGGTGCATAAGCCGATGAATGCCATAAAACCATGCATCGTGCAGCAAAAAGAGCCCAACAAAACTGAGCAGGTGCCAGCCCCAGCCAAACTCGGCAAAGCCGCTGTAAATCATTTTGTTATACGGGCGAAGCACAATAATACAAGCATAGGCCACGAAAGAGAAAATGAGCATGCTCAGCAGGCTGAAGCCGATATCTCGCCAATAGGAAGCAAGTTTTGGAAAACGAGGCTGAATTTTTCGGCGGCGAAAGTAGCCGGGGAAAAGCCAGTAAAAAATGGCAAAGGCCACCAGCGCCAATAAAAAATACCGCGTGGAGATAGTGACGGCTATTTTGAGCCATGCAGCCCAACTTGCTTCCATAAACACTTGTTTGCTACCTGAAGGTAGGTAAGTGCCATGGCCCGAATGCTATAAAAAAGCCCCGGCGTGGAAACGTCGGGACTTTTGGAATGGTTTGATTAAGATTACTGCTAATATAAGTACACCAGCATTTACCGCAAAGGTTTGTGGTGAGTTTTTCTTGAAAACGTAAACATGCAAAAGCCCCACCTTTTGGGGTGGGGCTTTTACTACAAGCAGCACTTGCTTTTCAGTCTGCTATTTTACCTCTTTTCGGTTGTTTGTATAATCTGCACTTCTTTGACGGTTGCCGCACCGGCGGGTACTGCCATCAGCTGACTATACCTCGCATTTACATCATCTGATTGCGCTACACCATTAATGGTCAGCTTGCCGTTTTTTACTTCCACCGTTACATTGTCGGTAGCGCTTACAAGGCCATCGGCTTTCAATGCAGCCAGCAGCGGCGATTCCTGCAGGGCGGCTTTTTTTACTTCAGACACCACCGTAGCAGTATGGTGGCTTTTGGTGCCATGCACCTGTGCCAGGGTAGGAGCTATCACCAGCGATACGATCGACATCAACTTGATCAGGATGTTCATGGAAGGACCAGAAGTGTCTTTGAAAGGATCGCCCACAGTGTCGCCGGTTACCGACGCTTTGTGAGGTTCGCTCTTCTTGTAGTACACCTCGCCATTGATCTCTACGCCTTTTTCAAAGCTCTTCTTGGCATTGTCCCAGGCTCCGCCGGCGTTGTTTTGGAACATACCCATGAGTACACCGCTCACAGTGGCACCAGCCAAAAAGCCACCCAGCGCTTCGGGACCCATTACAAAGCCAATGATAATAGGCGAAAGGATAGCGATGGCACCGGGCATCATCATTTTCTTGATAGATGCTTCGGTAGAAATGGCCACACACTTATCGTATTCGGGCTTGCCCTTGCCTTCCATAATGCCAGGAATGGTGCGGAACTGCCGGCGAACTTCTTCCACCATGGCCATCGCCGCTTCGCCCACGGCACGGATGGCCAGCGACGAGAAAATGAACGGAATCATACCACCTACAAACAAGCAGGCCAGCACATCCGCTTTGTAAATATCAATGCCTTCGATACCGGCTACACCCACAAAGGCAGCAAACAGAGCGAGAGCAGTCAAAGCTGCAGAGGCAATGGCAAAACCTTTACCAGTGGCAGCAGTGGTGTTACCTACTGCATCCAGGATATCGGTTTTTTCACGCACTTCTTTGGGCAGTTCGCTCATTTCGGCGATACCACCAGCGTTGTCGGCAATGGGACCAAAGGCGTCAATAGCCAGCTGCATGGCGGTGGTAGCCATCATACCTGCGGCAGCTATGGCCACGCCGTACAGGCCAGCACACTCATACGAGCCCCAGATACCGGCAGCCAGTACCAAAATGGGCAGCATGGTGCTTTCCATACCTACTGCCAAACCACCAATGACGTTGGTAGCATGGCCGGTAGCACTTTGGCGGATGATGCTGAGTACCGGGCGCTTGCCCATGGCAGTAAAATACTCGGTAATAATGCTCATAAGCGTACCCACAGCCAAACCAACGATGATGGCACCCATCACGCCATTACGGGTGAATTCGAGGCCACGTAGGCTCATGGTTTCGGGCAGCAGCCAGTACACCAGGCCGGCAGAGGCGGCAGCTGTGAGGATGATGGAGCCCCAGTTACCCATGTTCAGGGCTTTTTGCACCGTGTCAGTATTCAGACCTGCATTGTCGCCGATGCGCACAAACAGGGTGCCAATAATGGAGAAAAGAATACCGATACCAGCTATCAACATCGGCAGCAAAATGGGCGACAGACCACCAAATGCATCAACGGCGGTGGTTTCCTGACCCAGTACCATGGTGGCCAGTACGGTAGCCACGTACGAACCAAACAAGTCGGCGCCCATGCCCGCTACGTCGCCCACGTTATCGCCCACATTGTCGGCAATGGTAGCGGGGTTGCGGGGGTCGTCTTCCGGAATACCGGCTTCTACTTTACCTACCAGGTCGGCTCCTACGTCGGCCGCCTTGGTGTAAATACCGCCACCAACCCGGGCAAACAAGGCAATCGATTCTGCACCCAGCGAAAAACCGGTGAGGACTTCAATGGTTTTCAGCATTTCTGTGCCCGTTACGGCAGCACCTTCGGGTACAAACATCATTTTAAAAACAATGAACAGGGCACCCAGGCCCAGCACTGCCAGACCGGCTACACCCAGGCCCATGACAGCACCACCTGTAAACGATACATTCAGCGCCTTGCTCAGACTGGTTTGGGCAGCGTGGGCTGTCCGCACATTGGCCTTGGTAGCTATGCGCATACCTATGTAGCCGGCAGCAGCGCTAAACACGGCACCTAGCACAAATGCACCAGCAATCAGCGGGTGGCTGTTGGGGTTGCTCATGCTCATTACACCCAGCAAAATGGCCACCAGCACCACAAAATAGCCCAGTATTTTCCACTCAGCTTTCAAGAAAGCCATGGCACCTTCAGCAATGTACCGGCTGATTTCCTGCATACGATCGTTGCCGGCGGGTTGGTTGCTCACCCACTTAAACTTGAGGAACGTGTACAGCAAACCGATGATACCCATGGCTGGTACAGCGTAGATCAAATTTTCCATAATAATGATTAACGTATTTTTTGAAAAGGTGGGCAAATATAGGGGTTGGGCCCGTGGGATAGGCCCGGCAGGCAGGCGGGTGCACAACTAATTTTTGGCTTGTACTGCTGTCCATTGGCGCATGTATTCGCCCGGTGTTTGACCCATTTGCTGCCTGAACACCCGGTTGAAGCTGGCCACATGCTGAAAGCCGCTGGTGTACGCCGCGGCTGCAATGCCGGCCTCCGGCTCGTGCTGCAGCTGGCGGCAGGCAGTCTGTATGCGGAGTTCGTTCAGAAACCGGATATAGGTTTTACCAGTGTGCTTCTTGAAGTACCTGCAAAATGCCGGCACACTCATATGGCCCAGGGCGGCTACTTCGGGCAGGCCAATGCTGCGGTGCAGGTGCTGGTGGCTGTATTGCAAAATAGAGCTGAGCCGTTGGCCCTCAGCCTCTGGCAGGGTACGCTGCCAGCTGGTCAGTGGTTGGTGTTGGCGGCTGCCGGCCAGGTGCTGCAGCAACTGCAAAAAGCAAACCAACCGCCCTTGTTGCTGCTGGCAGGCCGTTAGCTGCAGCAGCCTGGCCGCTTCGGCTTCATCGGCGGCGGCTACCCGGCACCCATGGCTGTAGTGCTGCAGCCAGCGCTGCACAGGTTGCAGCTCAGGCAATTGTAGCACGGCTGCCAGCGGGCCCAGTGGATCGAAAAATAAGGTCCAGGCTTCGGCATCGTAGTGCGTAGCCGTGGCCAAAGCAGCACTGCGAAATACATGCGGAAGGCCAGCACCAATGAAGTATACCTGCCCGGCCGAAAACGGAAATACGCCCTGGCCGGCCAGCAAAGTGCCGCTGCCCTTGACTATCCAGGTCAGTTGCGCTTCGCGGTGACGGTGCAGGTGCTCGTAAAAAAAAGGCAGCACATCATGCTGGGCATGTATGCTACTGTTGCTGGGTACCGGCACTGTAAATGGAATGACTTTCACTTAGCGAATTTTGGCTGCTTATTTGCTAGCCTGCAATAAAGATGGTTAATATCTGCTAAATCTCGGGCACATGTTGCAAAGCCGTTTGATTGGCCGGCCGCTAGTTTTGGGCACGCTGTTACAGCCAACTAATCTTTACTACTCATGCAACCAACCTGGCAGGGCGTGTATCCCGCCCTTACTACCAAGTTCAAGGCCGATGAAAGCCTTGACATCGATCTGTTTTTAAAAAATGTGGAGGCCCAACTGGCTGCCGGCGTCGATGGCATCATCATTGGCGGTAGCCTCGGCGAAGCCAGCACCATCACTACGGCCGAAAAAGAAGTGCTGGTGAAGGAATCGGTAGCATTTGTAAACGGGCGGGT
>JALOMC010000128.1 GCA_025455665.1 Chitinophagaceae bacterium
GTAATGGTAAGTGTATCGCTATAAAAGCCGGTGGCCGACAGCGCCAGTACATTGCCCTTGCCCACGGCTAGTCCAAATTGTCCGCGGCTGCTGGTCAGGGTCGATTGGCCACTCATCACATTGCGCACCGTAGCACTTTTAATGGGTTGGCCGGTGCTGGCATCCAGCAGCTGGCCAGCCTTTTGCTGGCGCGGCGCCTGGCTATGCGCTGCCATTGGCAGCAAATGAACCAGGAAGCAGCAGAGCAAAAACAGATGGTGGCGAAGCATATTTTTGAACATAATGAATGAGGAGTTGCGTGGCGCCAAAGTTAGCAGGCCAGCAGCAGCCTTATTGCAAAAACCCCCGATGTCTGATATGTTTCCGCTGGATGCCGGTATTTGCCAACTCCGCCCCTTGCATAGCATGGATGCGGTACCCATGACACAGCTGGCCCACAACAGGGCCATTTGGGATCATGTACGTGACTATTTTCCGCACCCCTACCAGCTGGAGCATGCCACCCAGTTTATAGAGATGGTAAATGCGCAACAGCCGCCACAAAACCTGGCCATCGAATACCAACGGCAATTTGCCGGGGTGGTAGGCTTTTTCCCGCTGCAAGATGTGTATCATCAAACAGCCGATTTTGGCTACTGGCTGGGCGAACCCTTCTGGGGCAAAGGCATTGCCACTGCGGCGGTGGCTGCCATGGTACCGTATATTTTCGAGCACTTCGGTATTGTGCGGCTACAAAGCGGTGTATTTCATTTCAACCCCGCATCCATGCGGGTGCTGGAGAAAAATGGTTTTCAGCTGGACTGTATAGCCCGCTGTGCCGTTACCAAAAATGGCCGCATCGGCCATGAGCATCGTTATTCGTTGTTGAAACCGGGCTTGTCAGCAGCAATCATTGGCTGATTGTACCCGACGACCGCTCCTGCCGCCACCAGCGGTAGCCAATATAGCCTGCTACAGCAAAGGGTACCATCATGAGGTAAATAATGCCGCCGTTGAGGCCCTCCGCACTTTCGCGGCCCATTTGCGAGGCTGTTTTGGTACAAATAGAGCATTGGGCAGCCGCTGCTACTGCATTCATCAACAGCACCGATAATGCCAGAATCCCACGCTTCATACCTTCTACATTTTTGCGTAGCAAAGATAGGCGCCTCACGTGGCAGGCAGCTGTTTGTGTAGCCAAGTGCTTCGTTAAATCGGGCAAAGAAATGGACCAGAAATAGGCCATGTGGCCCGAAAGCTGCACCTTCGTGCCCAGTTGCCTACGGGCAATTTGTTGTTGAGGTGTTGTTGGAACGCCTGCATCGATCCGGAATTCAAACGCCGCTTCTTCTCCGCCGGCCCGGTTCTTCTGCCTGTTCCCTGCTCATCATTAGCAACGCCATTTTCTAAATCATTTAAAAAAGTAATTGTCGGCAGATGCCTGTATGGCATACCGCCCGGCAAGCGAGTATTGTGTTATGACATTTGACCAAATGGGGCTGATAGCCCCCTTGCTGAAAGCCCTGCAACAAGAGGGCTACCACACGCCCACGCCCATACAGGCCCAGGCCATTCCGCACCTGCTGCAGGGCCGCGACCTGCTGGGCTGCGCCCAAACCGGCACCGGCAAAACGGCTGCTTTTTCGCTGCCCATTTTGCAGTACCTGCACCAGCACCCGCTGCCTGCGCAAGGCCGCCGGCCCATTCGTACGCTCATTCTTACGCCCACCCGCGAACTGGCCATACAAATAGAAGAAAGCCTGCAGGCCTACGGCCGCGAACTGCCGCTGCGCTATACCGTGGTTTTTGGTGGCGTGGGCCAGCAGCCGCAGGTAGATGCGCTGAAGCGGGGTGTAGACATACTGGTAGCTACACCCGGCCGCCTGCTCGATTTGATGCAGCAGGGCTATGTACACCTGGATAAGCTGGAGGTGTTTGTGCTGGACGAAGCCGACCGTATGCTGGACATGGGCTTTGTACACGATGTAAAAAAGGTGATTGCCAAGCTGCCGGCCAAGCGCCAAAGCTTGTTTTTTAGCGCTACCATGCCGCCCGATATACAGGCCCTGGCCAATAGCATCCTTACTAATCCCATGAAGGTAGAAGTAACGCCGGTGAGCAGCACCGCCGATACGGTGCAGCAGCACGTGTACTTTGTAAGCAAGGCCGATAAGCGCCCCCTGCTGCAGCACCTGCTGGATACCCATCCGGATATGAATGCTGTACTGGTATTTACCCGCACCAAGCATGGCGCCGACCGGGTAGCCCGCGATCTGGTGCGCAATGGTGTAAAGGCACAAGCCATTCATGGCAATAAAAGCCAGAATGCCCGACAGCAGGCCCTGCAGCTGTTTAAAAGCGGCAACAACCGTGTACTGGTAGCTACGGATATAGCTGCCCGCGGCATTGATATAGACGACCTGGGCTATGTAGTAAACTACGACCTGCCCAATGTGCCCGAAACCTATGTACACCGCATTGGCCGCACTGGCCGTGCCGGTGCCAGCGGCATCGCTTACTCGTTTTGCGATGTAGAGGAGCGGGCCTACCTGAAAGACATTCAAAAGCTGATAGGCAAGCAGGTACCGGTAGTAGCCGAGCATCCCTTTACTGCCAATGCCCACCAGCTGCCGGCCAAATCTGACGAGCAAGACCGCCAGCCGCGTGGCCGCCAACAGCACCAGCCCCGCCAGCAAAAGCAGGCGCAGCGCCAGCAGCAGCCCGCCAAACCCCGTCAGGCCCCGCCTGCCGAAAAAAGGGAAAAGGCCCCGGCTACGCCACCGCCTGCCCGGGCCGGCAAACCGGAGCAAAAAATACAACAAGGCCAGGGCCAGCAAAAAGCCGAACAGCGCCAGGCGCCGCCCCGCAAGTTCAGACAGCCCAGCGGGCCCCTGCCGATGCCAGCCGCCAAGCCCCTGCCAGCCGAAAAGCTGAGCGAACCCAGCAAATACGTGCCGGCTGTGACGCCGTTGTTCAACGATGACGATCGCTGGTAGCAGTAGCCGACTGGCTTTTGCTTACTAAAAAATAATCCCCGCCTCCTGACCTGGAAGCGGGGATTTCTATTTTTTGGCCGGTGGCCGGTTCATTACCATTCGGCCAATACAGTGACGCCGCCTTTTACGTGTTCACCCATTTTTACTTTTACCCGGGCATTCAGCGGCAGCAGCAGGTCTACCCGGCTGCCAAACTTGATAAAGCCCATTTCATCGCCTTGCTTTACCTGCATGCCTTCGCTCAGGTAGTTTACAATACGGCGTGCCAGTGCGCCGGCTATTTGCTTTACCAATATTTCGTGGTGGCCCACCTGGTACACCACACTGTGGCGTTCGTTTTCGGTGCTGCTTTTGGGGTGCCAGGCCGCCAGGTACTTGCCCGCGTGGTACTTGCTGTACACCACCTCGCCACTCACGGCATTGCGGTTTACGTGCACATTCAGCGGACTCATAAAAATGCTCACCTGCAAGCGCTTGCCTTTGAAGTATTCTTCGTCCACGGTTTCTTCTATCACCACCACTTTGCCATCGGCCGGGCAAATAATTTGCTTATCGCTGATGGTAAGCTGCCGATGGGGCAACCTGAAAAACGAAATGATGAACAGCCAGAGGCCAAACGTAACGATGAAGATGAGGAGGGCTGCCACAGGATACTGCTGGCTCAGAAACCAAACCGACAAGCCGTTGACCGTGCCCAGCAGCAGGGAGGCAATGCCTATACTGGCGTATCCTTCTTTGTGAATAGTCATGATGAATGCAATGATTGGAAGGCGCAAAAGTAGCGGTTTCAGTGCCCGCTTGTCGTATTTGCCTGCGGGCAAAAGGGCTGGGTTGCCATTGGGTACCACATGGCTAGCCTAGCGCCTTTAGCAGTAGCCACACGCAGGGCGTGGCCAGCAGCAGGCTATCAAAACGGTCGAGAAAGCCGCCGTGGCCAGGCATCATCTGCCCGCTGTCTTTTACGCCGGCCATGCGTTTCAGGCGGCTCTCCAGCAGGTCGCCCAGGGTGCCCACTACCGCAGCGGTGGCACTTATGGCCGCTACCTGCCACCAGCTGGCCTGCAGCAGCCACACAGCCAGCCCGGTTACTACTGCCACTGCCAGTACAGCGCCACCTATAGTGCCTTCCCAGGTTTTTTTAGGCGATATTTTGCTCAGCGGTGTTTTGCCAATCAGGGAGCCTACGATGTAGGCCATGGTATCGTTGATCCAGATAGACGAAATGAGCAATACGGGATACAGCCAGCCGCCGGGGCTGCCCACGGCCTGCTCGCTTTGCAGGCCCAGCTGCAGCATAAGGCCCCAGCTGATGCTGATGTAGGGCAGACCGCCAAATGCTGCTGCTGCAGTGCCCACATATTGGCGGTGATATTGCCGGTCTTTAAAAAGGCCCAGCACCAGCACCACCATGCTGGCCAGCTGCAGGGGCAAAAACAATTGCCAAAATACATCGTACTTACCCTGTGCATCGGCCAGGCTGCCTATCATCAGCATAACGCAATAGCTCAAGCACATGACGCCCATTTTGAAATAGATATGGTATTGATACCGGCGAATTTTTTCCTGCAACCGCAAAAACTCCCACCAGCAGCCAAAGTGAATAATGCTGAAAAGCAGCAGCAGGCTCCAATGGTTCCATAGCAGGCCCACCAGCATAATGGCTACAAATACCACTGCACTCAGCGCCCTTGTTTTAAACACTTCTTTGTTTAGTGCCATGGCACCAGGTTGAGTTACTTTATTTGATCGATCCACTTGAACCGCTCGGCAATGATATTGGCTTTTTCGGTTTTGAGGTATTGCAAAAAAGCGCTGGCAGCATGTGAGTGCTGCTTGTCTTTGAGCCAGGTAAGGTACCAGATAGACAGGATGGGAAAGCCTTTGACCGGTATAATCCGCAGCTCGCCACTATTCAGCTCGTTTTTGATACCGATGAGTGGCATAATAGAATAGCCCATGCCGGCCAGCACCGCTTGCTTCACGGCTTCGTTGCTGGTCAGTTCCATTTTCATTTTTACCCGCAGTTTATTGCGCAGCAAAAACTGCTCAAATACATGCCGGGTGCCAGAGCCGGCTTCGCGGTAAATGAGGGGCAGGGTTTCCAGCAGGCTTTGCGGCGCTGTCGTTTTGCGTACCTGTTGCTGGCCATTTCCTACCACGTACAGTTTGTTCTTCATCAGTTCCAGGCTTTGCAGCCGCAGTTGGGCAGGCAGCACCGATACCAAGGCAAAATCAACCTCGTTTTGCGCAAGGCTCTGCACCACCCTCGCTTTGTTGGTCACATCCATTTTCAGCTCCAGCTCTGGGTGCTTGTTTACAAACCCCGATAATAAGTGAGGCATTACATACTTACCGGTACTAACCACCGATAGCTTCAGTACGCCCGTGAGCTTGCCTTTACGGGCATGGGTGCGGGCATCTATGGCCATCACCTCGTCCAGTATTTTATCGGCCGCATCGGCTATTTCGTGGCCAAAGTCGGTAAAATGCAACCGGCGGCCTACTACTTCGGTCAGCGGCAAATCGAATTGTGCCTGAAATTTCTTGAGCTGAATGGACACCGCAGGTTGCGTAAGGTGCAGCTCTTCGGCCGCCCGGGTAATGCTCAGTGTTTCCCGCACTTTCGAGAAAATCCGGAGCTGGCTGAAAGTGTAATTCATAAGCAGCGTTTATGATCATCATTGCAAAGTTAAATATCGGTTTATACCAGCCAGTGGCACTTTTGTGGGCTACAAAAACCAATGTGATGACAAAAATTACTATTGCAAAAGGCGACGGCATAGGCCCCGAAATAATGGACGCCACGCTGGCCATTTTGATGGCAGCCGGTGCCCGTATTGAAATTGAAGAGATTGAGGTAGGCGAAAAAGTATACCTCGCCGGCAATACGGCCGGCATTGCCAAGCAAAGCTGGGATGTGATCAGGCGCAACAAGGTGTTTTTGAAAGCGCCCATTACCACCCCACAAGGTGGTGGCTATAAGAGCCTGAACGTAACCACCCGCAAGTTTTTGGGTTTGTATGCCAATATCCGCCCTTGTGTAAGCCTGTATCCTTATGTACACACCAAGCACCCAAAAATGGATGTGGTGATTGTGCGTGAAAATGAAGAAGACCTGTATGCCGGCATAGAGCACCAGCAAACCGATGAAGTAGTGCAGTGCCTCAAACTCATCAGCCGCCCGGGCTGCGAAAAAATAGTGCGCTACGCATTTGAATATGCCCGCCATTATGGTCGGAAAAAAGTGACTTGTTTTACCAAAGACAATATCATGAAGCAGACCGATGGCTTGTTTCACCAGGTTTTTGATGAAATAGCTGCCGAGTATCCCGACCTCGAAAATGAACATTGGATCATTGATATAGGGGCCGCCAAGCTGGCCGATACGCCAGAGGCTTTTGATGTGGTAGTAATGCCCAACCTGTATGGCGATGTATTGAGCGATGTAGCGGCACAAATAGCCGGCTCGGTGGGCCTGGCGGGCTCAGCCAACATTGGCGAAACCTGTGCCATGTTCGAAGCCATTCATGGCTCGGCGCCACGGCGGGCCGGCCAAAACATGGCCAACCCCTCGGGCCTGCTGCAAGGCGCCATTATGATGCTGAACCACATAGGCCAAAACGACGTGGCCGAAAATGTGCAAAATGCCTGGCTACGCACTATTGAAGACGGCATTCACACATACGACATTTACAAAGAAGGCGTAAGCACACAAAAAGTAGGTACCCGCGAATTTGCAGCAGCTGTGATAGCCCGCCTGGGGCAGCAGCCGCAGCAGCTGGCACCGGTGCAGTATGGTCAGGGCAAAGCCTTCAACCTGCCTAAATACCAACGCCGTGCCCCGCAGCACAAGCAGCTGGTAGGGGTTGATTTGTTTGTACACTGGCCGGGCACCAGTGCCGATGAGCTGGCC
>JALOMC010000439.1 GCA_025455665.1 Chitinophagaceae bacterium
TCGCAGCACTGCTCAAACAGCGCCTGCGGCACTATTACCTCTACCGGCACCAGCCCCTGCAGCACATAGGTAGCCAGGTGACCCTGTATGGTGCTCACCGCCAGGCCCCGCTCAGCGGCAATGGCCTCCGGTGTTTTGCCCTGCTGCCATAGCTCGTAGCTAATAAGGTGACTCTCCTTTTTTGGCGGCTTTTCAGCCACCGGCTCCTTGCTTTTGCGTGGGCGCTTGGTACCGGCTTTCGTCGCTACCAGGCTTTGCAGCTCGTGCTGCTGGCAGTAAGTATGCACCATGGCCAGTATCGCTTCGCCATACTGTGCCACCTTGGCCGGCCCCATCCCCGCCATTTGCTGCAGCTCCTGGCTGGTGTGCGGCAGGTAGGTAGCTATTTCGGCCAGCGTGAGGTTGCTGCACACTGTATACACCGGCTTGCCACTGCTGGCTACTTCTTCATTGCGCCAGCGGCGCAGCTGCTCTTCCAGCTGCGGGTGGGCGCTGGCCAGGTCGCGGTGCTGCTGGCGCTGGCTACCGGCATACGCCAGCCCCGTTGTATCATGCCCAGGCTGCTAAAGCCAGCTTCGCATGCCTGCAGCAATTGCAGCCATTGGCGGCCGGCTTTCAGCGTGGCCGCCAGCGCTTCTTCCAGTTCGGCAGCAGTTTCTTTACTATCGCTTACCGCCGGCAGCTGCTTCAGCTCGGTCAGGCGGGCTTGCAGCGCCGGCACAAACCACTGTGCCGCCTGCCGCACCCGCTGTTGCACAAACTCATCTTGCTCGGGCATGGTGTCGGCGCTGGCAAAGTGCCGGTCAAGTTGCGCCTGAAATTTGGCAGCTGTGGCCTGTAGTTGGTCGGCTTCGGTCAGCTGCAGGGTGGCCCAACCGGTAGCGGCTGCGCCCAGGCTGCTTTCGTGCTGCAGCCACTGCTGCTGCAGGTAGCGGCTGGCTCGCTGCAAGGGGCCACCGTCAAATGCATGGCGCAGCAGCTCCTGCTGGTACTGCCGCTGCGCTGCCCCAAAAAACTGGCGCAACTCATCCACTGCTTTGGCACTGCCGCTGTATTGCTGCACCCGCTCATCTACCCGCACGGCGCTGGGCGGCACCGGCGCCGGCAGCACGATGCCGTCCAGGCTGCGGCAGCGGCTCAGCGCTACATACACCTGCCCGGCCGAAAACGACGCTGCCGCATCTATCACCGCCCTGTCAAACGTAAGGCCCTGGCTTTTGTGAATGGTGACTGCCCAGGCCAGCCTCAGCGGATATTGGGTAAAGCTGCCCAGCTCCTTCTCTTCTACTTGTTGTTGCTGGCGGTTGAGGCTGTACTGCACATTGCGCCAGGTTTCGGGCCGCACTTCTATGGGGCTGGCCTGCGCACCTTCTTTCAGTACCAGGGTTTCTTCGGCCGGGTAGCTTTTGTCGCTGAACTCACCCGTTATTTCGGCCTTAAAAGAAAAACTGCTGCCGGGAAGCCTGTTCAGCTCCTGCTCATTCATGGCATCGGCCTTGCGGTTGTGGGTGGTCAGCGTTATCCATGGCTCGCCATCGGGCACTACAAAACCTGGCTGGCAGCGGCTGTTCAACAGCTCGAGGCCAGCTGGGGTCAGCCGGTTGTTCCGCACCTGGTTCAGCAGGTCTATAAATCGTTCGTCGCTTTGCCGGTAGATGGTTTGTAGCTCTACATACACAGGTGGCTGCCGCCTTATCGCATGGCTGTGAAAGAAAAAAGGACCTTCATAGTATTCGCCCAGTATTTGCCACTCTTCATTTTGTACCACGGGCGGCAGTTGGTACAGGTCGCCTATCAGCAGCATTTGTACACCACCAAAGGGCACCTGCCGCCGCCTGAAATGGCGCAGGATGGTATCAATAGCATCCAGCACATCGGCCCGCACCATGCTCACCTCGTCTATCACCAGCAGGTCCAAACTTTGCAGTAGTTCCCGCTTATCGCGGCCATAGCGCAGGCGGCTGATGAGGGCATGTTCGCCCATGGCTTCATTAGCGGCCATCGCTTTACCCTGTACAGGTACAAACGGGCCAAATGGCAGCTGAAAAAAACTGTGGATAGTGACACCACCAGCATTGATGGCCGCTACGCCGGTGGGCGCCAACACCGCCATTTGCTTGGGGCATTCCTCTTTCAGCCGGCGCAAAAAAGTGGTTTTGCCGGTACCTGCTTTGCCGGTGAGAAAAACTGACTCGCCGGTGTACATCATGTAGTCGAATGCCAGCTGCTGCAGCGGATTGGTGAGTGTGTCGGGAACGGACATGGACGGGCAGTTAGGGTCAGGCGTCTATAAACAAATCGGGGTAAAAGGTTTGGTTGCCGGGCACGTAGGCATAGCCACTCAAATCGGTAATTCCTTGTGCAGCCATCACTTCTTCATCTATCAAAAACTGGCCGGTGTATTGGTCGGCAGGCTGCTGCAAAATATACCAGGCTGCATCGGCCACAATGGCGGGGGTGCGGCTCATTTTCATCAGCATTTCGCCGCCCAGCAGGTTATTCACCGCCGCGGTGGCAATGGTAGTTTTTGGCCACAGGGTGTTGGCAGCTATCCGGTACTGCTTCAGTTCGGCACTGAGGCCATAAGCTATCATGCTCATGTTGAATTTGCTGATGGTATACGCCAGGTGGCCGGCAAACCATTTGGGCGCCATGCTGATGGGTGGGCTCAGGTTGAGAATATGGGCATTGGTACTCTTTTTCAAGAAAGGGATAGCGGCCTGGCACAAAAAGAAGGTGCCCCGTACATTGATGTCGTGCATCAGGTCGTAGCGCTTGGGCTCTGTTTTTTCGGTGGGCAGCAAGTTGATAGCGCTGGCATTGTTGATAAGGATATCGATGCCACCAAAGTGCTCAGCTGCCTGGGCGATGGCTGCCTGGCTGGCTGCTTCGTCGCGTATGTCCAGCTGAATGGCCAGTGCTTTGCCCCCTGCTTGTTCTATT
>JALOMC010000129.1 GCA_025455665.1 Chitinophagaceae bacterium
TGTACATCAGGCTGTTTCGTTTCGCTCCCATACCTCTATGGTGTGGGCGTACTGATTTTTTTCGTCGGCCTCAAAGCGCTGCTGCCTTACCAGGTGCCATTCGGGCCAGTGGATGGCATCGTCGGGAAAATGCGTATCGGCATCGGCAAAACGGCCATGCACCCGCGTCAGGTACATGCGCTGCGTATGGGGCATCCCCTGCCGGTAAATTTGTGCGCCGCCTACTATAAACACCTCTTTTGTTTGCAGCGCTTTGGCGGCCTCCAGTGCTGCTTCCAGCGAGTGGTGCACTTCGGCATCGGGCACCTGCCAGGCTGCATTGCGGCTCACCACAAAATTGCTGCGCCCCTCCAGGGCCTTGCCCAGTTCATCGTAGGTTTTTCTACCCATGATCACGGGAAACGCCCAGGTAGTATTCTTGAAAAATCGCATATCGTTTTGGATGCGCCACATCAGGTGGCCATCTTTCCCGATGGCGTTGTCTTCGGCTACTGCTACTATGAGTGAAATGGTCATTTGGAAACTGGGAAATAAGAAATAAGGAACAAAAAATGACAAAATAAAGCCCCCGGCACCGCTATACACTACTACGCTGTTTTAGACGGCCCCTTGTTAGCCTTAGCTGTGTTAATACTCTTCATGAAAATGGCCATCAGCTGATTGCATTCATCCAATGCGGCGGGTACAACCGGATCTTGCAACAGGGGCTTCTCCTGTATTATTTTCAAGGTTACTCGTGTTTCTCTTAGTTCTTTCAATACCAGCTTCAGCTTATGGATGAAATCGGCGGGTGATTCTGCTGCTTGTGCCTCGCCGTAGTTCAAAGCGCAAGAGGTACCACTTTTCGATAGCTGGTGTTCCAGATTTAAACCCGCCTTTGTATTGGGCAGTTTATCGCACACGGTCAGGCAGGTGCAGGCAAAGCTCACCAGCCTGTCTTCCAGGTCAAAAGTCCGTTTATCCACCTGCCCCATCCTTCCTGATTCTTTATTACTTATTCGCTGTTCCGTGTTTCCCCTACACCGCTACCGGCGCCTTAATAGCCGGATGGCTCTGGTAGTTCAGCAGTTCAAAATCTTCGAACTTAAAATCGAAAATGCTGCCAACAGCGGGGTTAATTTTCATTTGCGGCAGCGCATACGGCGTACGGCTCAGCTGCAGCTGCGCCTGCTCAAAATGATTGCTGTACAAATGCACATCACCAAAGCTGTGTACAAAATCGCCGGGCTGCAGGCCTGTCACCTGCGCCACCATCATGGTGAGCAGCGCATACGAGGCTATATTGAACGGTACGCCCAAAAACACATCGGCACTGCGCTGGTATAGCTGGCAGCTCAGCCGCCCATTGGCCACATAAAACTGAAACATATTGTGGCAGGGCATCAGCGCCATGTGCGGCAGGTCGGCCACGTTCCAGGCACTTACTATCAGTCGGCGACTGTCGGGGTTGCGCTTTATTTCATCTATCACCCAGCTCAGCTGATCAATCGTTTTGCCATCGGCTCCTTGCCAGCTGCGCCATTGCTTGCCGTACACCGGGCCCAGGTTGCCATCGGCATCGGCCCATTCATCCCAAATGCTTACGCCATGCTCTTTCAGGTAGGCAATATTGGTATCGCCTTTTATAAACCACAGCAGCTCGTGAATAATGGATTTGAGATGCACCTTCTTGGTGGTCACCAGCGGAAACCCTTCCGCTAAATCGAACCGCATTTGATAGCCAAACACACTGCGGGTGCCCGTACCGGTTCGGTCGGCTTTATCGGTACCCTTTGCCAAAATATGCTGCAGAAGATCGTGGTACTGTTGCATGGGCTGCAATTTATTCGCTTTGCTGCACGAGGGCCGGTTTGCTATCCACAGCCTGTGCACTAATGGCCGTACGCCTGCCAGCACGGGCCCGGCCGTTTGTATACAAAAAGCTAAAACGCATTGTGCCTGAATACATTAGTATGGTATTGGTTACTAAGTAGCAAACCGCATTTTAATTCACCTAAACCAATGTTTGGCGTATGAAAACCATGATGCTCAGCCTGCTGCTGGCAGGCACCTCTACCCTCGGCTTTTCGCAGTTTCAATTGGGCGCCCACGGCAGCTACCTGCAGGGCACGGGCAACAATGACAGCCGCTTGTGGGGCGGCGGCCTGCATGGCAAGTTTTACCTCGGCGGCCATATTGCCATCGGGGCCGGCTTCCGTACCTTTCCCAAAACCGAAAAGGTAACCACCGGCACCAGTACCGTCACCACCTCCGACAACCTTTCGCAGGCTTTCGGCTCTTTCGATCTGCTGCTGGCCAGGAAAAAATCGCTGATTCAGCCCTTCATCGGGGCCGATGCTGGCCTCAGCTTCAGCACCCGCAGCGTGCTGGTAGCCACCGGCCAAAGTGCTACGGCCAAGGTCGACAACCAATCTACCTTCTTTTACCTTGCCCCCAAAGCAGGCGTCAATATCGGCCTCAGCCCGGCCATTGGCCTGTTTGGCACTGCCAGCTATGGCCTCACATTTGGCAGCGGCAATCCGGTAAATCCCGGCCCCATCCCCAACCCGATAGAAACCCGGCCGGTCGATAAATTCTTTGTATTCGATGCCGGCATCTACATCAGGCTGGTAGGTGCCAGGTAAAGCACCGCCCCCCGGCTACCAAACCGGCATTCCGCTGTTTCGCCCGGGCAAGACTGCTGCCTTGCTTGATATTGTCAAAGCAGCTCGTTACATTACAAAATAATTTCACCCTTTCTCATCCAAAAAAAACAACACCTGTATGAAAAAACTTTGCTTGTTGGCCCTGGCAGCTGTGAGCTTGCTATCGGCTACTGCGCAAATTTCGGTAGGCGCCAAAGGCGGCCTCAATGTGAGCAACCTCAGCGGTATCGACAACGTGAACAACTTCAAAGCCAAGGCGCTGGTAGGTTTTCATGTAGGCGGCTTTGTTACGTTCAATCTCGGCCGGCATTTTGCCATTCAGCCCGAGCTGCTGTACAGTACGCAGGGCGCCAAACTTGAAAACGCAACCGACGATCTGAAACTGAACTATTTCAACATTCCGGTGATGGTGAAACTGCTCACCAAAAAAGGCTTTTATGTAGAAGCCGGTCCGCAGCTGGGCTTTCGCGTAGGCGATGTAGATTTCAGCAGCGGCACTTCGGTAAACAACAGCGTCAAAAATTCCGACCTCAGCGGCTGTTTTGGCCTTGGCTTTCAGCCCACCAAAAGCCCCTTTGGCATTGGTGCCCGCTACAATGTGGGGCTGGGCAAAGCAGGCGAGTTTACCGGCGCATCGGTCAACAATGCCGACTACAAAAACGGCGTATTTCAGCTCAGCCTGTACTGGCGCCTGTTTGGTGGCGGCAAGCTGAAAGAATAAGCATCCGCTTTACGCATCATTTTCAAAAAGGTTGCTCCCCACTGGTGTAGCAACCTTTTTTTGTAGCCCTGCGGCAGCACAGGCTGTACCAGCGGCGGGCCTGCTACCACCACGGCCGGTAGCTTTACCCCCATGCGTTACTTCATTTGCCTGCTGGCCCTGCTGGCCATGGCCCTGCGCAGCACAGCGCAACCCGCCAACCCACCCGCCTATACCGCCGCCAACCCGGCCCTGTACCGCCACATCCTGCACATGGATAGCGTGCTGTTTGATGCCTACAACCATTGCAAGCCCGATATCATCGCTGCTATTTTTTCCAAAGACATCGAGTTTTACCATGATCAGAGTGGTCTTTCTACCTCGCATGCACAGCTGGTAAAAAGCATTGAACAAAACATTTGCGGCAAGGTGCGCCGCGAACTGATCGCCGGCAGCGTAGAAGTATACCCCCTGCCCGGCTATGGTGCCGTACAATTTGGCCTGCACCAGTTTTACAATGCGGCCGAGCCCGGCAGCAAGCCCCACCCTTCGCGGTTTGTATGCATCTGGAAGCAGGAAGGCGAACAGTGGGTACTCACCCGCGTCATCAGCACCCATTAGCCTGCCGCCCCGGCTGTATGCTCACGCTGCGCTTGGCTTCGTACTCCCCCAAACACCTAACACCTAACAACCAACACCTGCTTTATTGGGGCAATCGGCTGCTGCACAGCACCCGGCACCTGTACCGGCTGTACGCTTGTAGCCCCGCCCGTGGCGGGGGCTACCCGCTACCATCCGGCTGCCCTTCATCAGCTGTACATGGCCGGCCCACGCCTCCCCCTGTGTAGCTGTTCTTGGCTTTTGCGAAGCCGGTGGTATACACCCACGCATGATGATTGATAAACACCCAGCCGGCTGCAGTACGCTACCCTGCCGCCGAGGAAATGGGCGGACTATGATGAAGCTCTCAGCGGTTTACAAAACCGCCGAAAGCACGTTCGCCATTGCAAATGGCGAACAGCGAATATCTCGAACAGCGGGGATACTACATTACTATGTAGTTTATGTCACTATGTTCTTATTTTGACATTTCGCAAGTAATTGGTATTGTGCTGATGGTATATTTACGCACTTTCATCAAAACCATCAAACATGAAACGAAATCAACCTCTTGCATTCTTGATGCTGTTGTTTTCTATTTTTTCCGTACAGAGTTGTGTTAAGGACATAGACATTCCAACTACAAAGATCACAAGCGAGGACTACGGGCTAAAGGCTCAAAGATTTGCTCAGCAATACTTAACCGCCGAAGAACTGAAACAATTTGAGTGGAAGGCCGCAGAACAAGTTGAAGGTTCAGATGGACTGATTGGCATCCAGATCCGAAGCAAACAGACAAGTGCCGACAAAGTACAATTATTCTACTTTGCTGTTCAGAACGGTACCGTAAAATCTGCGCTACTTCACACGTTTGTATATAACCGAATAGCAACCGGCGCCTTGCCAGTTCGGGTAAATTCTCTCAATATTGCCACCGGTAAAAGTGCTGATCTGAACATAGACTCACTACGACCCAAAGACCCGGTTAATGGGGGCATCCGAGCCAATACTGAACGGAAATCATTGGTAGCGCCAGGTGGCTCACTACCACTTATTACCATTGTAGGCACTTACTCAGATGGAAGTGCCGGTGGCTTTCAACCTATTGCACCAATCACCTATTTCCTGGTCGCCGGTGGGCTATATGCGTCCACGTTTGCAGATGGAAATGGAAATGCCGGCCTCGATCCTTCGCTCCATGCAGCCTATTTAGATCCGCTTTCTATACCAGGTGCCGGTGGTTCTATACCGGCTATCTTCGATTTAGAGAACTATGACGTGGTGAACGGGATACTATATTCCCGCGATAACTTTCCGGGCATAAATGATGGATTTACTTGGAAATGGTGGCACGGAGGCGCAACAGTAGCTGCAGAAAATACAGACGTCGACGGAATTGATGGATGGTGGAATGGTGACTCCACTTTTCAAGATCATCAGACTGTGGCTCAACAAAAACCAAAATGGCAAGACGTATACAATAATTACCCCAAAAACTCAGCAGGTGGCGACATGCCGTCCCGAGACGTTTGCGTAATGATTGGTGGAGAAGTGAGAAAAAAGTCCGACCAAGGATCGGCTAATAATGCGTGTGCATTACGTGTATCAAGAGCACTAAACTATTCAGGAATCAGTATCCCGGAGATTCCAGGAAAAACGTGGAAAGGCGGAGATGGGAAAAATTACTTCTTCCTCGCTGCCCATTTGTATGCATGGCTAAGGCAAACATTCGGAGCGCCGGACGTTGAGCTCTCCTCAACACCCGGCAATGCGATTGAACTCCATAGGCAAGTCGTCGGTATTCACAACCGTGGAATATATATAATGACACCCCACAATAGTCAGTCTTTCGGGGCTTCTGGCCATTGTTCTTTGTGGGGCGGCCTTAATGCCATAGGTGGGAATAACTATATGGGCGATGCAGGTAAGATTTACGTATGGCGCCTGGGTCAGTAACTTCGTGAACGATAAAAGTACTCAAATGCAATCCAGACTTTTCCGATTCATCTTCTGTTGGCTTTTGTGCTGCCTGCAGTACTGCAGCAAAGCCCCACGTGTGGAAGAAGTAATACTAGCTGAACTGATTGGTAGCGATGCCATGTGGCAGCAGTTCGTTTCTGATCGAGGAATCGGCATGCATCGATTTTCATTCAATGATTCGATGGCAAAATGGCATAACAATGCTTTTGAATTAAATACGACTATCGACAGTTCATTTCTAAAGATTATTGAAACCGATGAACGACATCCATACTGGACAGCCTACCTTTTTCGTGATTCAGTCTTCAGGGCAGAATGTTCAAATGCCGAACAGAAAAAACTGGAGTCAGCCAGAATTGCCGACACCACCACCTATAACTTAAGAAGTGTCATGTCTTCGGGTGTATTGGCCAAAATGCCTATCCAAAGCGATAGCTCATTTCGAATTTCATTTTTCCGACCTTTTATTTTCGACGATCAACAAAAGGCAATAGCAGGCGCCATTGTATATTATCCGAATTCATTCGACGGTGGCCAGAATATTTGCGCCGTCAGATACTTTCTACTTAAGCATAAGGGCGAAAAATACCAGATTACGCACACGTGGCAGCATTTTTTTAATTGATTGCATCGTGTACGGCATAAAAAACTGCTACAGACTTCATTGATACATCCTATTCTTCGACTTTTAAAACCCACGGAGCCCCTCCGCACCCTCTGTACTTTGGCCATGTAAATGCTACAAGTATTTTGCCATCTGCTCATGAAAAGACCGCCGCCACATGCTAATACCAACCAATCGCTAATATGAGAATCATCATGGCCTTCGCCTTACCGGTGCTTTGCACTACTTTATTGCTAGCCTGCCGCTTCAATACAGTCGCCACCATTCGCCTCTACAACGGCAGCCAGGTATCCTTCGATAGCCTGCAAATCAG
>JALOMC010000006.1 GCA_025455665.1 Chitinophagaceae bacterium
AGGTGGCGAGCAGGAAATACGCATTGGCAGCTGGGACGATAACAACGAAGTGAAACTGGAACGCTTTAACAACGGTACGTGGGTACCACTGCGCACCTATACGCTCAATAAGATGCAGGCCGGCGACTGGGTAGGCCGCAGTTTTGGCAATGTTTCCTTCAATACGGTGTTCCGCATTACCTGCACGCCGGGCAAGCGGGTGAGTGTGTTTGAAGGCAACTGGTTTGAAACCGGCTCACCGGGCACCAGCGATATGGCTACCATGGTAAGTGCCGAAAACGGTACTACCTCGGGCACCCGCTTTCTTACGTACATGGCGCCTCCCGGCAATCAGAACAATGTGATCAATCCCTTTACCGGCCGGGCCTTTGGCCAGCGCTTGTCGCACCTGTACATTTTTGCCAAAGACGGTGCTACCGTTACGGTAAAGGATGCTTTTACAAACGGCAGAAAGTTTACCCGCACGGTCAGCATCAATGCCGAACGCTATGCTGATGTGTTTTTGACCGAAGCCGAGTGGCGCAATATTTACAACGGTACAGCTACCAACAGTGGCCCCGAGCGCCCCTACCTGCTGGTAGAAAGCGATAAGCCAGTGGCCGTGATGAATACCAACTTCAACGACAACTGGATGATGTACACCGGTACCTCGCTGGCACAGGCCTTTACACAAGAATCTGAAGTATCGAGCCGCGTAGCCATACCTGCCGATACGGTAGTAGTAAGCAGCACCATTAATACCGGCACCGGTGTAAACAATCCTACCATTGAAGTGATTGTGCAAGATGGTTTGAAAGTGGTAGAATCGAAACTGACCGACCCCAACAAAAAAGAATACGAGGGTGAAATAAATGAGCAGCCCAACCGCACGGTGGTCAGCTTTGACAAAGTAGAAGACCTGAAGCCCAACGAAAAATATACGGTAGAAACCAAGGTAACGGCCGAAGTAGGCTCGAACAACGGACAAGTGCTGACCAGCAATACCAATAGCACTGTAGAAACCATAGTGACCGGCGAAGTAGGTGGCCAGATTCAGCAATCGAGCAAAACCGAAGTAGTACTGGTAAACCCCAACAATACCAGCCGCCTCATTTTCAGCCGCTATACCGACAACCTGATCAACCGCGACAGCACCGACTCGTGGACGGCCAGCTGGGGCGACCTGAACGGCGATGGCTGGGACGACATTTTTGTAAGCGAACGCCGCCTGAACCGCCCCAACCTCGTGTACCTGAACAATCAAAAAGGTGGCTTTACCAAAATGCGCAACAGCCCGCTGGTAACCGATACCGGCGTGACCGTAACGCAAAGCCTGGTAGACATGGACAATGATGGCGACCTGGATGTATTGGTAGTAAACAATACCCGCCACCCCAACTATTTGTACGAAAACAAAGACGGTGTATTCACCCGCATCAGAAATGCATCATTCACCACAGCTATTTCGTACTACCACGGCGGTGCCTTTGCCGACTACGACAATGATGGCCGCAATGACCTGTTTTTGTGCAACTACTTCCCTACCAAATACAATGAGCTGCACCGCAACAATGGCAAGCTGGAATTTGAGCAGGAAAAATCGAACATCATACCAACCGAGGCCAACCAGAGCGTGGGCCCCACCTGGGCCGACTACGATGGCGATGGCTTTGTAGACCTGTTTGTACCCAATGGCAATGGCAATAAAAACTCGCTGTTTCACAACGAAGGCAATGGCACCTTTAAAAATGCCAACAATGCAGTAAGTGCTGAAGGCGGACAAAGCGTAGGCAGCGCCTGGGGCGACTACGACAATGATGGCGACCTCGACCTGTTTGTGACCAACTCTAACCGCCAGGGCAACTTTTTGTACCGCAATGATGGCAAAGGCGAGTTTACCCGCATACGCGAAGGTGTGATTGTAACCGACAAAGGCCCCTCACACGGCGCCAACTGGGCCGATATTGATAACGACGGCGACCTGGACCTGTATGTGAGCAACGACAAAGGCCTCAACTTTTTGTACATCAACGATGGCAAAGGCAACTTCACCCGCAAGCTGGATGAAGTACTGAGCTTCGAGTTTGGCAAAAGCTTTGGCGTAGCCTGGAGCGACTACGACCAGGATGGTGATCTGGATGTATTTGTGGCCACGCACAGCAACCAGCCCAACATGCTGTTTTTCAACAATGGCAACAGCAACAACTGGGTGGAACTGAAACTGGAAGGTGTGATGGCCAACCGCAATGCCCTGGGTGCCCGCATTTTTGTAGAAACTGAGATGGGTGTGCAAATGCGGGAAGTAAATGCACAGTCGGGCTTTGGCGGCCAAAACAGCCTTACGCAACACTTTGGCCTGGGCAGCAGCAGCGTCATCAAAAAGCTCACCATCATTTGGCCTGGTGGCCACCGCGAGGAGCTGACCAATGTAAAGGCCAATCAGATCCTGCACATCAAAGAAGGGGCCACTGTGCCTTTCCAGGTGGGCATTTACTACGATGCCAATGGCAACTGCCAGAAAGACGACGGCGAAGAAAGCATAGCCCGTGCCACTGCTACTGCTACACCGCTGAGTGCCGGCAATGGCGACAAGCAGGCAGGTGGTACCACCCGCTTTGTATCGAACAACGAAGGCCTGATAGCGATGAACCTGCCGGCCGGCAAATACAGCATGGAAGTACTGGCAGAAAAAAATGTAATGCCCGGCAAGTGCGAACCAGTAGTATTTGGTGTAGCCGAAGGCATGAAGGAAACAGTATGGCTGCCCGCCGTACCGGTGTGTGATGGCAGCAATGCCAGCGTGCTGATGGGCAGCACTGCCATCAGAAAAGACATTGGCAATAACCAGATGAGCCTGGTTGTGACCAATAATGGCCGCCGCACAGCCGATAAACTGGTACTGAACTGGAAGGTGCCCGCCGGTATTGTCATCAACAACGATATGGCCAAGGCAGACAATATTGCCAGCAGCACCGAAAATGGTATCAACTTCAAAACTTATCAGTGGACCATCGCCGACCTGGCTGCTTTTGAATCACACAACATTCAGTTTACACACAACAACACCGGCCTGAGAATAGGCGAAGAAGTAGTGATGACTGCATGGCTGGACGGTGCAAAATCGGAATGCAACAGCGGCACCGATACCCTGCGCCAAACTTACAAAGTAGTGGGCGCCATCGACCCCAACGATATGCAGGTATCGCCGGTAGGATTTGACAAAGCAGGCTACATACACCGCAGCCAGCTGCTGACCTACACTGTACGCTACCAAAACGTGGGCAACCACCCTGCCGCCGATGTGGTAGTAGTAGACAGCCTGCCCGCCGGCCTGGATATGAGCACCTTTAAAGTGGTACAAAGCAGCCACAAACTGACAGGCTTGTTGGTAGATGGCCACCGTGTAGAGTTCCGCTTCGAAAACATCTTCCTGCCCGATTCAACCAGCAACAAAGAAGGCAGCATTGGCCACATCATCTTTAGCCTGATGCCCAATACAAACATTGCTGCCGGCACTGCCCTCAAAAACAAAGCCGCCATCTACTTCGATCACTATGAACCCATCATTACGAACGAGGTGCTCAACACCATTCAATCGGCCCAGCAAGAGCAAAGCCTGATAGAAGTGAAAACCTGGCCCAACCCGGCTATGGATGTGGTGTACATCAGCCTGCAGCACAAGCGTGGCAAATTCACCCGCAAAAACATCCGTCAGGTAGACTTTGTAGACATGAATGGAAAAATAATACTCACCCGCCTGTTTGCGCCGATGGACGAACAGCGCATCAACCTGCCTCAAACCATGAATGGTTTCTTCCTCCTGCGCATTACCGATAGCGATGGTGGAATGTACACACACAAGATCTTCATTCGCAAAACCATGTGAGCGTGGTGAGTGATGAAAAAGCGCCCCTGCCCAAAAGGCGGGGGTTTGCTTTTTTGATGCCTGTGCCAGCCAGCCCTAATTTCGCCGCCGTATGACTAACACCGGAGATGTAAGCATTGTAAAAGCGATTGTGCACCGGGTGGGCAATATGGCCCGCGGCGAAAAGCTGACCCTGAGCGAAAACCCACTGACACTAAACGATGAGCTGGTGCGACAGCTGCTGACCAAGTACTTGCTGCAGCATTTCAACGAGCACGAGCAATACCGCTTTACCCACCACAGCAGCCTGGGGCTGAATGAGGTATATACCTATAGCCGCCGCATTTTCAACGATCCGGATGCGTTTGAAACCGAAAGCAAACACCTGGCGCAGCTACTGTACCAGGTGAGCACGCACAACCGCATAAAAGAGGGCGAATTTTATGTAGTAAAGCTGGACGGCGTAATGGTGGGCCACGAAACACTGCAGGCGCTGGTACTGCTGAAAAGCGAAGTAAAAGACACTTTTTTGAAACTGCTGCAGCATGGCAAAAGCCTGGAAATAGTAGCAGAAGAAGGCCTGCAGCTGCAAAAGCCCGATAAGGCCTGCCTGATACTGAAAACAGCAGAGGCCGATGGCTACCGCCTGAGCATAATAGACCATACCAATAAGCAGCAGGATACCCAATATTGGCTCACCGATTTTTTGCAGGCCAGCCCCGTGGCCGATAACTACCATCACACCCATGAGGTGCTATCGATGTGCAAGCAGTTTGTAACCCAGCAGCTGCCGGCACAGTTTGAGATAACGAAGGGCCAGCAAATAGACCTGATGCATCGCAGCCTCGACTACTTCAAAGAAAATGAGCAATTCAACCTGCAGGAATTTACCCGCGAAGTAATAGCCGTACCCGAAATGGTAGAGCAGTTTGAACAGTTTAAACAACACTACGAAACCAACCGGCAGGTGCAGCTGGAAGATGAGTTTGATATACACCTGAGTGCGGTGAAAAAACAGAGCAAAGTATTCAAGAGTGTACTAAAGCTCGATAAGAACTTTCATGTATACATCCATGGCCGCCGCGACCTGATAGAGCGGGGGTACGACGAACAAACCGGCAAGCACTATTACAAAATATACTTCGACGAAGAGGCCTGACCAGATGAGGTTGTTACAACGAATGGTCGGCCCGCATCTGCTGCAAGACCTTTTGCAGCACCTCATTCACTTTTTGCAGCGCCCCGGCTACTTCGGCCGAGTTACAATCGCCTTCTTTGCCCTGCCGCTCCAGCGTACGGATGGGCTGAAACAAGCTGCTGATGCCGAGGTTGTCCAGCGATGGTTTCATTTTGTGGGCGGCTGCTCCCATTTCGGCAGGCTTGGCGGCAGCAGCGGCATCGTTCATTACCTGCAGCACCAGTGGTGTCTGGGTCAAAAACATTTCTATCATTTTGTGCACAAAGCTCTCGTTGCCGCGGGCTATTGTTTGCAATTGGTCCAGGTTGTACAGTCGTTCTTCAGCTGGTGTAGGTTTCATAGTCGGGGCTGGCTTACTGGTGTGGGCCGGCTGGTCAGCATTTACATGCAGCCATTCGGCAATTTTCGAAACTAGCTGTTCTTCTTCAAATGGTTTGGGCACAAAATCATTCATGCCTGCTGCAAAGCAAGCTTGTTTTTCCGATAGTAGCGCATTGGCGGTGAGGGCTATAATCGGCAGCTCATCGCCGGCATACTGCCGTATACGCTGTGTGGCGGTGATGCCATCCATCACCGGCATTTGCACGTCCATCAATACCAGGTCAAAATGATCGCTTTGTATAGCATCCAATGCCAGCTGGCCATTTTCTACCTCTACTATATCGGCGCCGTATGGCCGCAATACGGTGGTAGCTACCAGGCGGTTCATGCTATTGTCTTCGGCCAGCAGTATACGTTTGCCATGCAGTGTGCCATAGGATGCTGGTGTTTTTTCTGCCGGCAAATCGGCCACATGGCCCACTGGCAGTACCAGCTTGAGTGTAAAGCTGGTACCAATGCGCTTTCGGCTTTCTACTTTGATGGTGCCTCCCATCAATTCTATCAGCTGTTTGGAAATACTGAGGCCCAGGCCCGTGCCTCCATATTTGCGGGTAGTGCTGCGATACTCTTGTGTAAAAGGATCGAAGATGCTGTCGAGTTGCGACTCATCAATGCCAATACCAGTATCACTCACCACCAGCTGCAGGCTGCATACACCAGCCATCAGCTCCTCGGGTTTTACCGATACCCGCACGCCGCCCTTTTCGGTAAACTTGATGGCGTTCGATACCAAATTGATCAGCACCTGCTGCAGCCGGTACGGATCGCCTACGAGGCAGGCTGGCGTATCCGGTGCAATTTGCAGCTCCAGCCACAGGCCTTTTTCTTCGGCCCGGTGCTGTAGCATGGCCAGCATTTTGCGCAGCAGTTCGGCCGGCTCAAACGTGATACGCTCCAGCGCCATTTTGCCCGCCTGCACTTTCGAGAAATCAAGAATATCATTGATGATGACCAGCAGGTTGTCGGAAGCCGTGCCAATAGAATCGAGAAACAAACGCTGGCTGGCATTGAGTTCGGTTTTGCGCAGCTGCCGGCTCAGTCCCAAAATGGCGTTCATGGGGGTGCGTATTTCGTGGCTCATATTGGCCAAAAACACTTCTTTGGCCCGGGCCGAATCTTCGGCTTTGGCCTTGGCTAGCCGCAGTTCTTGCTCCAGTTGCTTTTGTGCTGTTATATCCAGATGAATACCGATAGAGCCAATGAATTCCCCATGTTCATTGAACCGGGGTGCCCCGCTGATGAGCCACCATCGCCGCTGGCCATTCTTGTCCCTCACTTGTATTTCGTAGGCATCGCTTTTGCCTTCTTCGCGGCGTGCCTGCCTGTATGCTACCTCGGGCAGGTCGCTGGCATCGGCCACAAACAGGGTGGCAGCATTTTTGCCTTGCAACTCAGCCACCGTGTAGCCACTCAAACTTTCAAATGCCTGGTTGGCAAATTGAATGATCTGGCGGGTATCTACCTCCAGCAGGCCCAGGTTCATATTGGCAATAATGCCACGGTACTTTTCTTCATTCAGGCGCAGTCCGTCTTCTGCTATCTTACGGTCGGTAATGTCCGTCATCAACCCGGTGAAAACTTTTGCACCGTCGGGCTCGGTAAAGGAATAGGTGGCCGCTACCGAACGCCAACGGATACTGCCATCGGGCATCAGCAGGCGGCTTTCATCGTAGTAGGGCTCCAGTGTTCGCACCGTGTGTTTGTTCTTGTTGCGAATACGAGGCAAATCTTCGGGGTGCACCAGTTCCTGGTAGCGGTTTAAGAAATCGGAAGGCTCTACCCCAAATATGCGTTTGATGGATGGGCTGAGATAACGCAAGCGTTCGCTGCCATCGGGCCTGCACTCATACTCGTACAGCACGGCTGGTATCCCTTCCGACAGCGATTCGAATTGCCGGATTTTTTGACTAAGTCCCAGTTCGGTTTCCTTGATACGGGTAATATCGGTATGGGTACCTATAATTTCTTTGGGTTGGCCATCGGCACTGTAGTTAATGACCATACCACGGTCGAGCACCCAAATGTAGTGGCCACATTGGTGCCGTATGCGGTATTCGCGGCGGTGCGATGAAATACGGGCAGCCCTGTAGTCCACATCATCTTGCAGGATGCCCGGCATATCATCGGGGTGTACCAGGTTTAGCCAGGTTTGCATTTCCTGTGCAAAGCCAGCAGCATCGTACCCCAGCATTTTGATATACTGTTCTGAATAGAATGTATCACCTGTTTGCAAATCATAACGCCATACACCATCGCCGGCACCTTCCAGCGCAAAGCGCCACAGCGCCTCCGACTCTCGCAGCCGTTGCTCGTTCATTTTGGCCGCCGTCACATCTTCTTCAATAGCAAAAAAGCCTGTCAGCTGGTTTTGGCTATCCCAAATGGGCTGGCCGTGAATGCGCACCCAATACGCTTGCCCGGTTTTGGAGTAGTTGATTATTTCTGCAAAGAATGGTTGCCGCTTGCGAATACTAGCCGCCAGGTAGGCCAACGTACGCTTGTCGCTGGCCGGGCCTTGCAGCAGCCGGCCCGGGTGTTTTCCTACTACCTCCTGCAGCTTGTAGCCGGTCATTTGCTCAAAGCTCTTGTTCACCCACTCTATCTGTCCATCGGCATTGGCGATGATTACCGCATTCACATTTTCGGCTGCTATGCGAGACAGCAATTTTATTTGTTCCTCCTGCTTCACCTGCTCGCTGATATCTTCGACCATGGTGAAGTACTCTTGAATGGCTCCGCCTTCGCCGGCCATGGGCTGCCCGCTGATACGGCACCAAAACCAGGTACCGTCTTTGCGGTACAGTGCCATTACTTCACTAAAGTCGAGCCCACGCCGAAAGCGACGCATCAGTGCAGCCATGGCTTTTCTATCGGTCAGCTGGCCGGCACAAAGCCGTAGCGGCGCATTGCCAATCACTTCATGGGCCTGGTAGCCGGTCATTTTCAAAAAGCCATCGTTTACCCAGTGTATCAATCCATGGGTATCGGTAAATACGATGCCATTGCGATTGTTGCGGGCCACCAGCGACAATCGCTCCGTTTCGGTCTTACTGGCTACTTCGTCCGTTACATTATCAATATAGCCGGTAAACAACACACCGTGCTGGTCGCGGCTAATCACATTGGCCTTTAGCCTGAACCATTGAATGGGCCCATCTGCTACCTGCAGCCTGCCCTGAAAAATCCACGCCTCCTGCCGCTCCTTGGCTTGCTGCAGGCTTTGCTGCCAGCGCTCCTGATCGGGCGGATACAAAAAGCGAAAACCAGTAGCGGGCAGCAGCGCCGGATCGATATTGAAAATGGTAAAGAAATGCGGACTGAGGTAGGGATAATCGCGGCTGCCATCATGGTTCACCCGCATCTGAAAAATGGCGCCCGGCACATCTTCCGTCAGCGATCGGAACACCACCTCACTTTCTTCCAGTTGCCGGCGGTCTTTCTTGGCCTCCGTTACATCGGTACCATACAGGTTGATGTAGCGCCGGCCTACCGACCATCGGCATTCAAACAAGATCACCCGACCATCGCAATTGGCTTCTATCGAAAAATGCTCAGACTTATTTGCCCCGGTAGCCAAAACCAGCTTTACAAAGCCGTCCAACGGGTAGGCATTGCTACCCACTCTAAAGCATTGAATGGCTTCGGCTGCAGGGTTGCACACCAGCACCTCGCCGCTTACACTAAACCGAAACACCGGGTTGGGATTTTCCATCGGCATCTCGGCCATGTGGGCCAGCCTGTGCCAACGCAGCTCATCATCGTGCGGTGCAAAATGCGTCATCAGCAGCCAGGTATCCTGCCCCCGCTGCTGCACTATTGCCTTTAAAAAACGCCCGGTACCAAAGCTGCAACGCACCAAAACAGATGCCCCCGATAACTGTGGCAGATCGGGCAGCTGCAGCGGGGTACCGCTGGCATCGGATAACTCAAATTTTGAAACAAGCGGCGTACCAGCCTCCCATGGCTCCGGCCAGCTATCGCCGGCAGCTGTCATCCGGCCGTTTTGATCCACCACTATAAAAAAGGGGAACAAAACATTCAGCTGTTCAAGGGATAAATGCCATATCGTTTCGTAAGCATACACGGTCCAACACAAGCAGGGCGGCTTCCTGCCTTTTTGCCAAAAGAGCCACTTGTTTCAGTGGCTCTGTCCAGCTCTTTTTTTATGCCGAATAAGGAAAGGGGCTGGTAGGTGTGAATTACGACAAATTAGGAGTTCCCTATTATAGCACCAACTCTTTTTCTTGTATCATCTTGTAAATGGTACTTTTTCCGATATCAAGCTTTTCAGCCACTCGTATCACGTTGTTATCGTATTTCTGCAGGTACTGCCGAATGATCTGCACGGTGTATTGCCGCAGGGTCTTTTCTTCGGTCACCAAAAAATCGACCTGCTTGGCAGGAGCAATGGTAATATCGTCTTCGCCTATTTCGTTGTTTTCGCACATGACAGTGGCCAGCTCTACCACAGCACGCAGCTCCCGCACATTGCCAGGAAAATGGTAGCGCAACAGCTTTTCGCGGGCCGCCGGAGTAATCGCCGGAACAGGTAGCTGGTTGTCTTTGGCAAACTCTTCGCAAAAATGCTTGGCCAGCAGGAGCGTATCGCCATTCCTGTCTCGCAGGGCTGGCAGCTCTATAGGCAGGCCCATAATGCGGTAGTACAGGTCTTCACGAAAACGACCGGCTGCTACTTCTTCGGCCAGGTTTTTATGGGTGGCCACTATCAGGCGTACATCCAGCTTCACCTTTTCACTACCGCCTACACGGGTCAGCTCCCGCTCCTGCAGCACCCGCAGCAGTTTGCTTTGCAGGCTCAAATCCAGTTCGGCTATTTCGTCCAGAAACAGCGTACCCTTTTCGGCCTCTTCAAACTTGCCTACCCGCCTTGCCATAGCCCCGGTAAAGCTTCCTTTTTCGTGACCAAATAGTTCGCTCTCTATCAGTTCACGTGGAATGGCAGCCATGTTCACCGCCACAAAGGCTTTTTTTCGTCGGTCGCTGTTGTAGTGAATGGCTTTGGCCACCAGCTCTTTGCCCGTGCCGGTTTCGCCGGTAATGGATACGTTGATGCTGGTGCGGGCTGCCTTTTCCATCAGCGAGAATATTTTGCGAATGGCCGGCGAGTTGCCCTGAATGATATTTTCAAAATCGTAGCGCTGGCCCAACTGCTCCCGCAGGCTGGCTACTTCCTGCTTTAGCTTTTGGTTTTCCCGAATACGGATCACAGCATTCCAAAGTACGTCCTTGGTATGTTCATCTTTTACAATGTACTCATGCACGCCCAGCTTCAGCAGGTCTACCGCTGTAGCTACATCGTGTTGTCCGCTGATCACAATTACAGGTATCTCGGGGTGCGATGCCTTGATTTGCTTGTATAGTTCTATCCCGTTGATATCCGGCATGGAATAATCAATCGTAATCAGGTGTGGCTGTTTGCCCAATGCGGCCAGGCACTCTTTGCCGCTGGCAAAGCGTGTTACTTGATAATCGGGGTTCAGGGAAAGGTGGTACGCCAGTATTTCGCCGTACCAGGGGTCATCGTCAACGATGAAAATTCGGTACCCTTCCATGTATTGGATTTGTTCCAAATTTCGCTTCAATTCCGATACCGACTTTGTAGTACTCATACTGCATTAATGTAAGTGACTCACTACGTTCAGGCAGCCTCCAACCGCTTGATAAACTTGTACCAACGATGAAACTGCAGGCTTAGCTGCAACAGCTTTGTATACACCAATACAGTGGCCGCCTGCAGCAGAATGACCAGTGTAATGGGCAACCACCAGATGGAAACAAGACTGAGTAATAGGAGGAACACATGAAATACGATGACACGCACAGTAGCCTGCGAATGCACCAGGTGCTGCTTCACAAACCAATGGTGCAGGTGGCTTTTATCGGCCTTAAAAGGCGAACGCCCCTTGCGCATGCGACGATAAAACACCCGCAGGGTATCCATGGCCGGCACCATAAGGCAGGCACTGATGATGGCCAGCACCGTTTGGGGGGCTACCTTGGCTTGTGCCCCCGCACTTTCTACCAGGGCTATACCCAGGCTGGCAAATAGGAAGCCAAATACAAGCGAGCCGCCATCGCCCATAAAGAGGCGGGCGGGCCGCCAGTTGTACACCAGAAATACCGCCAGCACCGCCAGGTAAGGCAGTAGCAAGGCCAGCCATTGCTGCTGTCCCAGCAATACCGCTAATACTGCAAATACTGCTACATTGATGATGGCCAGACTACCAGCCAGGCCATCTATCCCGTCTATCAGATTAAAAGCGTTGGTGATACCTGCAATGAGTAAAACAGTAAGGAAGTACTGGACACCAATGGGCAGATCGTAAATACCGAAGAGGCCATGCAGGGAATGCAACCTGATGCCATTGTAGGCCATCAGCACTCCGGCTCCTACCTGAATGCCCAGGCGCAGCATGGCCGGCAGGTTCAGCCGGTCATCCAGTACACCGGTCAGCATCAGCGCCAGCAGCACCCACCCTACCGGCCAGTACTGCTGCATCAGCTGCTGCATGGCAGGCGAAAAAGGAATCACCAGCAGCAGGCTGAGGCCCATCACCAATCCGCCAATGGAGGGAATCGGCTTTTTGTGCAGCTTGCGTTCGTTTGGCTGGTCTACCAGCCGCAGTGGTACGCTCCACTTTATAAGCAGCGGCATCAGAATGGCGCAGACAAACATGGCAGCAGCCATGGCTATCAATGCTTCGCGGTATATAGGTTGCATGGTTGTACTTTTTGGTGTTGGCTAAAAGAAGAGTTCTATCGACGCTTTTCGTAGAAGAAGCTGGGTGTGAGCAAGTGAGCCATGCCGTTCTTTACCATATAGTCCAGCTTCAGATGGCCTTGGGGGCCCATGGGCGCTATTTTAGTTTTGGTTGGCGAGGCTACTACTTTTCTGATAAGGTACCTGTAGCGGCTGGCAATTACTGCCCAGGTATAGCGCCTATCGGCTATGTGCTTCATGCGTTCGCCCAACTGGCGTATTTGCCCGATGCCTGTTTCGTGAACAATGCGTACAATATCAGCCGGCTGACGGAAGTACAACGCAGCCCCCTCGGTGGTGGTACGGTTGTAGCTCACATTGAAAGCAATGACCGGCAGGCCGAGGTACATAGCCTCTACCAACGATGGATTGGTACCACCGGCACTATGCCCATGCATGTACAGCAGGCAGTTGCCCCGCAGCATGTCCAGTTCTCGTTGGTTGTAAATGGGATCTAACAGGTGAATATGACTGAATTGCTCGTAAGTAGCTTTCAGGTCGGCACCGTAGGCACTGTTGTTCCAGTTGCCCACCATTACCAGTTGGTGGCGTGGCAGCTGCGCAAATGCCTCCAGTATTACATGCAGGTTGTTTTCGGGCTCAATGCGGCATACAGTAAAAGCATAGGGCTGCCCTACAAAAGAATACTTCTGGCGGTCTTCGGCGGTGGGTGTTACCCGCAGGGTATGATCGGCACCATACTCAATGATATGGCTAAGCGTTTTGTAGCGGATGGCTGTATAATCTTGTATCGATTCATTATCGGCAATATCGGCGTGTGAAAACTTCACCGCCATCCATTCGGCCGCCCACAAATACCAGCGGGCCAGTTTGCTCCACTTATTGCGCTTCCACTCTATGCCGTCTATCGATACAATGATTTTTTTGTTGGTAAACCACTTTACAAACGGTAGCAGAAAACCACCACTGACGCCCAATACCAACAGCACGTCGGCAAACAGCAGCGCATGCAGGATGCTGAGCGTATCATAAATAATACTCTGCAGACCATTGGCATCAAATGGCAGGTACACCAGGCGTGCACCACGGTAGCTGCGCTGGCGCTGTTCGCGGGGATATTTTTTGCCGGTACAATACACAGTAAAATCAAAATCGCCCGATAGCTCGCCTACCAAATGCTCCGCCAGGGTTTCAAACCCACCGTATTTGGCGGGCAGTCCTACGGTGCCAATGATGGCCACTCTTTTCTTACGCATGGTGCATGGTTTGGAATGATACAAACGCAAAATGTGCCAACTTCTTAAGCAACACATTTTCAATGAGTTAGACTACTGGCTGTGTTCGGCTGTTTCCAAATTATGGACAGCACTTCCCAAATCGGGTATCGGTGGCGGCACGGGTGGCAGCCCAAAAACCGCCGACAGTTCAGTGGCAAAACGGCTGGCCGAAAACTGTTCCGCTTTCCGGCGGGCATTGTCCGCAAAGCGGACGTACTTACGGAAGTCGTTGTACAGGTCTTCCACACCGGATACCAACGCGTCTATGTCGCGGGCATCTATGCAGTAGCCTTCCAGCCCGTGCGTCACCACCTCCAGCGGTCCGCCTACTGGTGGCGCTATCACCGGGCGGCCACAGGCCATGGCCTCCAGCAAGGTTAGTCCAAAGGTTTCTATCCACTTATCGGGGTGCGATAAATTGACCACCAGGTGCGCCTGCTGGTAATGCCACAAAGTATTTTTTGTAACACTGTACAAGCGTACATTTTCCGGCAGCTGCTGGCCACGGGCAAAGCGATCTACCTCGGCCTGACTGCTGTTCAGCACCATGTGAAAGCGAATGGCTGGCAGCCGGCGAGCAAGCTCCAACATGCTATAAACACCTTTGTAAGCCTTGAGCGAGCACAGCATAAGCACCACAAACGGCACTTGTACATTGGGGCTGCTTACCTGCCGGGCTTGCTGCACAAATGCCGCATCCAGCGCATTGTACACTACTTCGGTGCTGGCTTTTTCAAATGAAAACTGGTTGGCCACATACTGCGATACAAATACCACCTTGTGCGCAGTAGCACGGGCTACAGCCGTCAGCAGACGCCGCAGTGCCGCAGGCTGTATACTCACTTCGTGAATATGGTATACCACCTGGCAACCACGCAACCTGGCTGCCAGCGCAGCACCCATGGGCAGCAGGGTATTAATGTACACTGTATCATCTGCCTTTAGCTGCAGCAGCAGGCGCCAAAACAGCTGCCACTGCGCCAGCAAAAAGCGCAGCAGGGTCCACCATTTTTTCGAACTATGCCGATAGCGGATGGGCTGGTACTGTACCCCCGTAAGGCCCGACAAAAAGCCTTCGCCACCTGGGGTGGCAGTATGCAAAGTAATTTCCACGCCTTGCTGCTGCAGGGCCAACAGTGCCTGCCTGAATACAAAAGGACTTCCACTAAAATCGTTCAACAGATGAACGGCTACCAATTTCTTCATGCTACATGTACGGGTTGAGTAGGTCGGATGGAAAGGCGCTGAGAGCCGCCTGTTATTTTACGATACACCTGGTGTAGCTGGCGGCCACGTACATCCCACAAAAACCAGCTGTGGAAACGCTGTTGTGCCAGGTCGGCTTCGGTTTCGTAAGCCGGCAGATCTGTCAGGAGCTTTGTCAGTCCATCGGCAAGACCCGCTATCGTATCGTCGTATTGCTGGTAGGGCACTGCCAGCGCCGAACGCGGGTGCAAGAAAGCCCCGGGGCCACTGTTATCGAGGCATAGCACGGGCAATCCATAGCTCATCGCCTCGGCCACTACCATGCCCGCACCTTCGTGGCTGGGAAAAAGAAAAACAGACGACTCTGCGTAAATCAGCGGCAATTGCTCTTTCGGCATCCACGCTATCATTTCTACCGCATCGGTCACGCCCAGCTGGCTTATCCACTGCTCCATAGTGCCCTTCAGCGGGCCGGCACCTACCAGCACCAGTTTGGTATCGGCCTGCAGGTTGGCTGGCAATGCTTTGTAGAATCGGGCAAATGCCTTGATGGTAAGATCAAACCCTTTGAGCGGCACAAAGCGGCCAATGGACAACACTTTGAAGCCCTTGCGCACCGGTGCTTTTGTAAAGCTGATTTCGTCGGTAGCTACCGATGGCATGATGCTGTACTTATGAGCAGGCAGGCGCAGCTTTTGAGCCGCTGCTTCATTCATGCAAAAAATATGACGGGCCCGCCACTTGGTGATGTACACAAACGGATCGACATACCAAAACCAACACTTGATCACCCACAGCAGCCGGTCTTGCAGCCATGCCTTTCGGCCAAAAACTGGCAGCAAAAAATCTTTTGGGATAGCAGGGTGATGCCCCACCGGGCCCCATACAAAAGGTTTTCCCAGCAACCATAGAAAAGAAGGTGTCCAATCGTTGTGAAAATTGAGATTGTGGGCAATATCGAATTGTGGCCGCTTGATAAGTAACCAGCACGCCAGCGTAAGCTGCCACCAGTAGTAGTAAATAAGGCTGAGCAGCGGGCCCTTTTTCCAAAACAGGGTCCACTGCGGCCAATCGAAATACACAAAACGAATCCGCTCGAAAAGATGCTGCTGCAGCGGATGCTCCTGCATGTAGCGGCGAATGTGTGGTCCATTGTTGCGCCGTGTGATGGCAATTACCTGTTGGCGGCCGGCCGCTTGCAGTATAAAGTTCCAGCCCATGCCATCTTCCGAACCCTTGTACGGATTGACAGCATAGGCAGTAATCAGAATAGTGGGTGTTTGCTTTTTCATGATCTGCAGGTATTGAAATAGATTCAGGCCATAACAGCTGCGGCTGGTACAGTGGTAGCTTCAGCCCGCATGCGCAGTACACGGGCAGGCACGCCGCCTATTACTGCACGTGCCGGAAAGCTCTTGGTCACTACTGAGCCGGCAGCTACTACGCAGCCTTCGCCAATGTGTACTCCGTCTAATATGGTCACCTTGCTGCCTATCCAGCAGTTGGGGCCTATTTCAATGCCCTTGCGGGTCACGCCCTGATGCCGGATCGGCATCTCCGGATCGTCGTGCACATGGTTTTCGGGGTGGCAGCTGAGGTACTGACCCACAATACAATCGTGCCCGATGCGCAAGCCGCCACCGCCACCCAGGTAGGCATACTCTCCTATACCTACGTTGTCGCCTATATCAATGCCCTCGCCCACCTGATTGAGCGATGTACTGATGATAACCCGGCTAAATGCACCAATGCTCACATGGTGGCCCAGCTGCACCTTTCCACGGCCCAGCCCGCTTATGGCTACGTGGTCGCCCAACTTTAAAAAGCGGCCCCACCGTATGTTGGGCAAATTGAAAAAATGAACACCCCGCCCCCTCAGCATGCCTTTGGGGTGGCGGCCGGCCAGCCACAAGCGGCTGCCACGCAGCACAGCCAGTAGCTGCTGCCACGCAAAATGAAAGAGCACATGGCTGCTCACCGCTTCATCAAACCGAAACTGCGGATTGCGCCTTCTGATCAGTGCTTCTAATAATTTTTTCACGGACAAATGATTTTTAACTACTGACTGATCAGGCCGCTGTGCGAATGCGATCGAAAATGACCTGCAGCGTATGATCGAGATTGCTATTGTGCACCGGCAGGTATTGGCTACGTTGGTAGCGTTGCTTCAAATGGCTGAACAGATGCAGGTACTGCCTGGTAAGTGTTTCAATGGTTTCGGCATTCAGCTCCTGCTTGCGCATGAGAATTTCAGCAGGGCTGGCATACAAAAAGAAATTGAGCCGCGGCTTTAGCAGTAGCCGGTAGCCGGCGGCCGTCACCGACCTCGGCAGGCGGATATTGCTACGCAAACTATCGTTGATGAAATCGAAATAGTAACGATCGTACATGACCACATAGCCACGCAGCACATACTTGAGGTAGATGTAAAACTGGCCCAGCACATAATCGGCATAATAGTAGCCAAACCGCAACAGCGATCCTACACCACTTTTATTGTCGCCCTGGCGAGGCAGCGTATTGGCTGCTTTGGCTTCGGCTGCTGCCTTGCCGTAGCGCCACGCACTCAGTATGGGCAGCAGCGATGGGCGATGACGCAGCACTACTACCTTCCGGCGCATTATTTTTTCTATGCGCTGGCGGGTAGCTTCTATCACGGTCGATTTGCCGGCACCATCTACACCGCTGAAAGTGATGACAAACCCTTTTGGCTTCCACCAGATCCATGCGGAGTCTTTGGCATACCGCACGGTATTGGCCTTGCCTTGTACGCCTTTATTGGGCGCCCTGTTTTCAATCCATTCCATTACGCGTTTTTTATTGCTGTCTGTGGGGTCCAGTAGCTCTACCAGGTGGCGGGCATTGGTGCCGGCATGTTCGTTTACATACTGCACCAGTCCGGCTTGCTGGTCGGCCGGTAGCTCGTAAAAGCGCTGGCGGTACCGCTCGGGCACCCGGGCCTTGTTGAGCAGGTAAAACAGCCAGGTGTACAAAAAATCGTTGAGATTAGAGGCCTGCCGGATGCCGGCCTGGCGATCGATAGCTGTTTGCAATACAGCATCGGTATCCAAAAAATCAATGGCTTTGCGCTTGAACTGCCAAATGCCATCGATGTGCAGAGTACTACCATCGTGCAGGTAGGCAGCCAGCTGCAGCATATTGGTGCGCTGGTTGGCTATTAGTTTGGCCACCAGTGCATGGCGCTGCAGGTAGCGTTGCAGTGCTCTTGAGTCTGCTTTGGGCAGGCATAAGTCCAGATCGCTGGTTTCGGGCAATGCCGCCACCGGGCCAGGTTGCAGTTTCAATGCCGCATGGGGGCGCTTTTTCAAAAACAAGGCTACATCATCTATCAGCAGCGTACGCGGCGCCTCCATCTGCAATTGCGCCAGCCAGTAGCCCAGCGCATCGTGCCAGGCCTGTAGCAGCCAGTATACCTGCTGGTGCCACTCGGGCTGTGCCGCATACACCTGCGCATAGTAGGTGCTTACGTGCAGCAGGTACAGTTGCTCCAATAGGTCGGCATCTAACTGGTGCGCCACCAGCAGCGAGTGCCACTCGGGCTGCTGCAGCAACCGCTGCAGGCGTTGGCGAATGGCACCATAACCGCCGTTTCCGATGAGAATAGTGCTTTGATACTCGTAATGAAACAGATCATACAAAGCCGGCGCCTCTGCTATCATCAGTTCCCAATCTATCATGGCTATTTGCCGGCGGTTCATGCGCAGGTTCCACGGTGTACAGTCGGCATGTGCCGGTGCAAAAGCTACCGGGTGCTGGTATTGGCTGCGCAGGCGGCTCAGCAGCAGTGCCTGGCGCTGCAGCAATGAAGCCGGCAGGCGGTTGTCGGGTTGACTAATCAGTTGTTGCAGGCGTGCTTCCAACTGCTGCAAAAAGCGGCTGCTACCCAGCGGCTGCTGTTGCAGCTGGCCCAGCAGCCATTGGCGCATGGGTGCCTGTGGCAGCTGTGCAAAGCGGGCTGCTGCCGGTCGCATACCTGGTGCAGCATCGCTCAGCTGTAGCAGCATGGGCTGATGCTGCAGCACCTGCGGCACCCGTACACCCGGCATGGGCCGCCCGGCTATTTGCTGCAGGGCAGCGGCCTCTTGCGCCATGATGCCGGCCGAGGCTGGTCCCCACACAATTTTTGAAAAAACAGGGGTGGCCGATGTGGCGGCATGGTGCCACATTACCAGCTTCCGATTGGGGCCCATAGTACCGGTAAAAAGCGCCCAATGCTGGAGCAGATGGTCCGACTGGCTGCTGGCAGGCAGGCACCAAAAGCTGATGCGCTGATGAGCCACACGGCCGCGCCAACCTAGTAAAAACAACAGGCGTACCCACCCGGCGTAGGCCCTGCTGCGCCAGGTACCCGTATGGTAAAAACGTAGAAATTCAGGGCGACGTGCATCGGCCGGCCATATCCAGCGGGGCGAGCCATCGGTATTATTAACCACATAGCAGTGCACTGCCGCACCGCTGGTAGGTGTGGACGAAATTTGCACGCCCAAGGCCTGCCAGGCTTGTTTTAAAAAGTCGAACGCAGTGGTGCTGCTCATATGCGGTTCATTTGATTGTAAGCATTCCACAAGGGCTATGCCATAGGCTAGCAGTCTGTTTATCAGCCACTTATGTTTCTAATGGCTTGGGCTTCTTCCAATTTCAGGAAGCCGCGTTCCAATAACTGGAATGCTGGCGGGAGCGGCAGTAAACAGTTCAGGTCGCCGCTTGCGCAAAAAGAGATGCTCTGCCGGGGTGGCGCGGCGGTTGATGGTAAGGCTGATGTAAAAAATAAGCAGCTGATAAAAGAGGATGCCGTAGTTGGTTTCGCCGAAAATGCCAAACTCCGTCAGCGAGTTGATGAAAATGGGAATGAACATACCGGTGGTAAACAGGCGCCGCTCTTTGGTAAGCTGATTGAAAAAGCCCCGGAGGGTGAATATTACTTGAAACAATACCAGGGTGAACCCGACAAAACCAAGATTCATCAACACCTGTATAAACGTGTTGTGGGTCATTTGGCCGGCATAGGTGTGTACACTTTGGAAATAATCTTTGTATGCTATACGCATAAAGCCAAAACCAAACAGCGGTTCTTGCGGCAGCCCTTCGGTAATAAGGGCCGTCCAAAATGGCAGGCGGCCGGTCATACTCATCACTTCTTCCAGCCCGCCGGCATGCTCCTTCACCACCATTTTTTCAATGGCCAGCGGAATGACCATAAAAGCGCCGGCGTACATGGCATACTTCAGTTTGGTATTGCTGCTTTGCCGGATATGAAAAAATGCAATTAACAGTGCACCAATGGTGGTACTGCGGCTACCCGTCATCACAATGGCCCACATCAGCAGCAATATTTTGACGGTATTCCACACCATCTTTTTGCCGCTGTAGTAGTTGAAAATAAAGCAGCTCACACCTACTGCCGCCAGCATGCCCAGCTCGTTGGGATTCATAAAATAGCCGCCCAGGCGAGCTTCTTCGCCACCATGCGTCATTCGGTAAAATGCTTCGGGAGCAGCAAACATGCCTATCAGAAAAATACTGATCATGAGCAGCACACCATTGCCCACTACATTGTACAGTTTGATGCGGCTGTCGGGGAAATAATTTTCCAATAAAATGAAACAGGCAATAAAGTAATAGGCAAACACAAAACTCTCCATATCCATAAACCACTGCAAGGCACTCACACCAATATTGCTGCTCCACATAAAACTGATAAGGCCCAGCGCCAGGTAGCCCGTATAAAGCAATGGACTCATGCCATGCTGCCACCTGAAGGATCCAATGGCGCCCCGCTCAATAATCTGGTAGTAGATGTAGATGACCCACGTCGTCATCATGAGGCGTGAAAACACTTTGATAACCCGGGTGATGGCCACGTTTTCGCTCCAGGTAAAAAAACCACCCAGCTTAATGAAGAAAATAATGACCAGCAGCGTATTGATACGCCGCAGCCAGCGGTCGTGCTGCTGTTCTCGCTGGTAGTTTGAGGTTAGTGTAAACACGACTGGTACATTTTTTCGAACTGCTGCAGTACGTGGTGCCAGTTGTAGCGTTCGGCCACCATGCGGCGGGCGTGCTCACCCAGCTTGTCCAGCTGGCCGCCTTGCCACTGCGCATATGCACTACCAAGCGCCGCCAACAGTTCATCTGCATCGGTCTCTTGTATTGTCCAGCCAGCCTTGTATTCATCAATTGCGTCTCCCACATTGGTAGCCACCGTTACTACGCTGGGCAGGCCAATAGCCGCCGCTTCCAGTACCGAGGTAGGCAATCCTTCATTGCGGCTGGGGTGGGCAAACAAGTCGGCAGCCGCCAATAGTTCCAGCTTTTCCTGCCCGTAGCGGGCACCATGAAACACTACGTTTCGTTCGATACCGAGGGCCTCTACAGAGTTTTCCAACTCTGGTCGCTGCTTACTATCGCCTATCAGCCATAGCACAGCATCGGCCCCTTGGGCCAGCAAACCGGCAAAGGCTTCCACCAATACATCCAGGCCTTTCGTATGAATATCGATGCGACCACAAAAAGCAATCACCATTGGCTTATTGGCTCCTCGCTGATGCTGGTGCAGGTAGTAGGCCTCTTTCAGTTCTTCGGCATCAAAGCCATACGGTATCAGTCGGGCCGGCTTATCGGCTATCAGGCGGTGTAGTCCGTCTACCTCGCTACGCCCCAATGAATGCACCAGCGTCGCATTTCGCAGCAGCGGCTTCTCAAAAAGTGGCAGGTACAGCTTCTTCTTCCAATTGCCCTTTTGCAGCGCTACCACATTATAGCTGCCATGCGGGGTAAACACAAATGGCACGCCTGCCTGATTAAGCACTTCGGACGCCCGAAAGAAAACCGGAATGAACCCGCCATGCATGTGCACCACCGTAGCATTGGTGAGGCCTTGTAGCGCCTGCTTCAGCTCGGCCGAAATACCAAAAGGATTGCGGCTGGCTTTAAACAAGCGAGTAGTAAAACTGCGTTCCGGATAATCGTGCACAGGATTGGCTGTAATGCCCCATACCTCTACCCGGGTGCCGGCCGCATGCTGGCGTGTAGCCAGTTCGTACACTACCTTGTTCACGCCATTCATGCGTTGCGGGTTCACTTTCCCAAGTACCAGGTGAATGACTTCCATGAGATTCGATTTTTACTTGAAAGGATGTACAGCCAGTACAGCAGCAGTATACACTGTGCACTGATCATGCCGGCCAGTACGCCTGCCAGGCCCCACTGGCCCACCAGCAGGCGGGCCGTAAGCATGCTAAACACAGTAGTGATGACGTAGCCGATGAAATAATGCTTGTTGAGCAGCTGCACCCGCAGCGCCAGGCGTACGGGGTAGCCTATTAAAACGAAAACATAGAGCAGGGCCATGCCCACCATCACATAGCTGTAGGGTACAAAGGCAGTACCACCTGCCAGCTGCATGGTTGTTTGGCGCAGCAGCACCAATAGCAGCAGCAGCGGTACAAACAGCATGGCCAGCTGCCGCAGCATTTTCAGCAAAAAAGCAAACAGCTGCTGAGGTGCCTGATGCAGGCGGGCTGCGCCTGGCAGGGCGTAGTTTTCCAAGGCTTGCAGCAGCACATTCAGCAGTCCGAAAATGTATTGCGCCAGCCTTAATGCACCCAGCGCAGCAGGGCCCAACCACCAGCCGGCTGCCAGTATGTAGTAGTTGCCGGCGGTCCATTGCAGCAGGGCACTGCTTAGCATCCACTTGGCCGAGGGCACATGCTGCCGGGTGGCCATGCGCATGTGTGCCCATTGGGGGCGCCCGGGCCGCAGCCACCAAAGGCCCAGCAACACCGATGGCAAAAAAGTGAGAGCAATGATCCACAGGCAATGGTGCAGGCGCAGCCACCCCTGCCACCAGCCAGCCAGCAGCAGCAATAGTTGCGCCCCATTGCTGATCACATCCATGATCAGTGCCCGGGGGGCAGCCTCAGTAGCCAGCATCCAGCGGCGCAAATAATCTTGCAAAAAATACAGAACCGCTGCCAGCAGTGCAGGCCACCAAACACTGGCACCGGCTTGCCACCATTGCGGCCACATTGCATACAGCAACCCACCCAGTACCAGCACGGCACACAGGATACCAGCGTGCATCCAAAAAAGACCGCTGGCATAAGCACTGCGTGCAGGTAATGGCAGCCGGGCCCATACCACCGGCATAATGCCACTGAAGGCAGCCTGCAGCAGACTGAGCACCAGCAGCTGTGCCAGCAAGATGGCACTGAACAAACCATAGCTGGTGATACCCAGTGCCCGTGCCACCAATAAGTTGGTAATGAATGCGCCACCGCTTACCACTACCTGATCGGCCAGTACCCAATATTTTGCGGCCAGCTTCATGAGCGTACTTTGCGCAAGCGCATTTGAGCCCGATTCAGCACAAAAAACATATTCGGCAGACCAAGCTCGGTGCGCAGCAAATCGGCCTGCATGATCATTTTCGATTTAGTCATGCGACTATCCAGCACAAACAAATTAGCCGTCGAATTGGCCATTAGCAACAAGGATGAAGAATCCTCTTCAACCGGAAAATTGCGAATCAGTACCACATCGTACCGCTGCCGCAGCTGCTGCAGCCACTGCTGCCAGTTGGCCTGCACAATCCAGTTGGCCGGAAAGTCGGATAGATAAAAACTGTCTACACCGGCCAGCGGATCGCCGGCACCCAGCGGATCAATGATCACGCAGGTTTTGCCCAGCCGTTGCAGGGCGTTTGCCAGGCCGTGTACAATGAATTGCTTGCCCTCACCCTCCTGAAAGCTGGACAGTGCGATGACTGCGTGCTGATCGGTCAGCGTTTTCAACTCCAGCTCCCGGCCCCAGCGCATAAAATACTGCAGCTGCTCGAGTGGCTTTTTCAAAAAAGGCACCTCGGCCAGCAGCGGTGTATCACTATTTTTTTGAATAATACTGGCCTCGTTAATACGTGCCTTCAAGAAATGCACGGCATACACGCCAAACACACCAAACAAAAAGCCCAGAAAACCGGCAAACACTGTGATCAGTGTAGCATTGGGCGATACAGGCTTTTTGGGCACCTCGCCAGCAGCTATAATGCGGTGAAAACTCATGGTAGCCGCCCGGGCTATTTCGGCTTCTGTCCGCTTTTCGTGCAAAAAACGATAGATCTGTTCGTTCAAAGAAAAATTGCGTTCCAGGATGGTCATGGTACGCTCCTTTTGTGGCAGGCCTATAAACACCTCTTCCGCATCAACAATGGTTTTGTTCAGATCGTCGTACTTGATTTGGAGGTTTCGTTCGGTATTACGAATGCTTTCCCGCATGTACCGAACGATGTCATCCATTTTGGCATCTATCACTTTCACCTTTTCGTTGTCGGGCGTGTAGCGTACCAGCAGGTCCATTTTTTCCCGCTTCAGTTCCTTCATTTTTTTTACCAGCTCGGTACTCAGCAGGTCGGTAAAGGCTTCGAAATTGGGAGCCTGGTTATCAAAGTAGTCGGCCGCATTAGTGGCCAGCCGTTGGTTCAGATCACGAATGGCCAGCAGGTTCATTTGTACACTGGCCAGCTGCTTTTTCAGGTCCGATATTTTCCGCAGGTCGGTTTCGGTTTCCTGGCGAATGTTGATGATATTGTTTTGATTACGATAGCCTTCGATATCTGACTCGCTGCTGGCCAACCGCTGGCTCATAGTGCTTAGCTGCCGGCTCAAAAAGCCCACCGTCGTGTCGGCGCTGCGATACTTCTCGTTGATGTAGTCGGCTATGTAGGCCGCAGCTATTGAGTTTACCAGTTCGGCTGCTTTGTGCGGCACTGCCGATTTGTAACTGATACGCAGCACCGGCACTTCTTTGTCCACGCTCATCACATCCATATTTGCAATGATGTGATCAATGAGTGCATCCCGCGAGTGGCAAATGAACTCGTAGTTATCATTTACCGGCAGGTTCTTTTTCGCTTTCAGCAGTTCTTCATTTCGCAGCAGCCACAGCATGCCGCCCTTGCACTTAATGGGCTGGCCCAGCTGCCCCTTTACTACCTCGCCACCCGGCACGGTTATCTGCACCAGGCTATCGGCGCTGATGACTACTACAAACGGCTTATCATACAACTTTTCGTTTTCAAGCGCTGCTTTTACAAAAAAGGGCGTTTGATGGTACAATTCAGTCTTATGAATATCACCCACCCGATAAATGGTGATGTCAATACCAAGGCCGGCAATGGCTTTACCGATCAGATCTTTACTCTTCAGCAGTTCTACTTCCGCTGCTATTTTATTGCTGTTAGCAAATACATCAAAATCTTTGAATAGATTACTGTTGGGGATGCCTTCGCGGGTATCGGCCAGTTTTATTTTGGCCGTGCTTTCATACATAGGTGTGGTGTAGCGCAGGTAGCGGCGTGCCATCATTACTGCCACTGTCATAATAAGGGCAATAATGGGCAGACCCCTGAAAAATGGCCGCAGGATTCCCAGATTGCGGAAAAAATCTTTCATATAAAATATTAACTCGGAAAAAGAAGCAGCACCTATCAGCGCAACGTGGTAGCTACCAGCACAGCGGTAGTAATAATGGCGGTGGCAGGTACTACAATAGAGCCGCTGCGTTTATCCCACACCTTGCTTTTGCGGCTGGGTATGTACACCACATCGCCGGGCTGCAGGTACACATTGCTGGTGCTGTAGTTTTTCAGCAAACTCAGATCCACCGTTACCGATTTAGGTTCACCGTTCACATTTCTGATGACTTGTACATGCGTACGATCGGCGTAAAAATCAAAATCGCCGGCACGGCCAATGGCTTCTACCAATGAGTTGTGCTCCTTCTCCAACAGCAGTTTACCGGGTGTTTTCACTTCCCCCAAAATGGTCACTTCTTTGTTCAGCACCTTCACCTCCACTATGGGCGATTTGATGTAGCGGGCGTACGCCTCCCTGAATTGATTTTCCAGTTCCAGTACGCTTTTGCCCAGCACATGTACCTCCCCTATTTGCGGCACGCTTATATTGCCTTTGGCATCTACCAGCAGCCACTTGCCATACACCTCGTTGCTATTGTAGATGCCGTAAATGGAACCCACACTCAAATCGTCGTGGTCCCATACACTGATGCTGATTTTATCATCGGTACGAATTCGGTATTGATAGCTGGTGTCCAGTACAAATACCGACGGATCTTCTTTAATGGACGGATCCTTCTGAAACATATTTTGAGAGGCACAACTGCTGAGCACAATGGCCAGCAGCCACAAAAAATTGAGCGAAGGCAAAAATTGGAACCACTTCTTTTTTTGGCTCACCGACAGCTGCGCCAGCATCGACTCTATTTTATGCATCACGGCCGTCATGCGGTCCTTCAGGTCGGCGCCTTTTATGAGGTAGTCAAAAGCACCGTACTTCAGTGCATCAATGGCCACTGCCAGGTCTTCTTGGCCGCTTACAAATACGGTCAAAATGTGGGGGTCAAATCGTTTGATTTTTTTGAGCAGGGTCAGACCGTCCATCGGCTCCATCATATGGTCGATGAACACCACCGCCGGCTGTTCAACCAGTTCGTTCAGGCAGGCCTGACCATCGGCAAACACCTGTACATCGGTGTAGCCCAAATTATGCAGGTGCTGCTTGTGCACCTCCAGCGAAAACTGGTCGTCGTCCACCAGGAAGATTCTCAGTTGAGCAGTTTTTTTCATTGTCGTTGCTGTTTGCGCAATTGCTTCCAGCAACGTGCCAAAAGGCTAACTCATTGATTATCAGACAGCCAGTGCATGATCACCCCAAATAGTTTTCCAAATTTTGGAACGGCTTTCCAAAAAAAAGCCGCCAGCACCTCGCCAAAAAGCGGCGCCGGCCGCTGATTGCGCCACGGCGGGCCCGGCATTTCCTGATTTTGGAATGGCCCGAAAAGGCAGCTATTTCCCTTCCAGATAATTGCTGTACTGAAGACTACCCAGCCGGATCCGCAGCGGCACACCGGTAGCTTTTTGCATTTTCCACTCGGCCCGGCAGGTGGGGGCCATGTGCTGCACGTACCAGGCAGCAGGCAGCGTAGCCGGCCTTAGTGGCGGCAAAGCGGGGCGCATCGGCAGCCTGATGGCAGCGGTAGCCGGTCTTTCTTTCATCGCCTTTGCCGCTGCCGGCAAGCGGGCCGATTGCTGCAAAAAAGCCAGCTGGGCCGGCTGCGAAAACGCCGCCGACATCAATAATGATGCCAAAATGAAACAAATTAACCTTTGTATTGAACGACGGACCATGGCTGGCTGTAAATTTACGCCCGTTGGTTTGGCTGGCCTTTGGTGGTTACCAATTGCTAACAAGTTTTACAAATGGCTATCGGACAAGGTTTAAGACAGGTACAAAAGCAGCAGCTCAAGCTACTGCCCCAGCAGATTCAACTGATGAAGCTGCTGCAAATACCTACGGCCAATCTGGAAGAGCGGATCAAAGAAGAAATAGAAGAAAACCCCGCCCTGGAAATGGGGGCCGAAGAAGAACAGGGCGAAGACGCCGACCTGAACCACCAGGAGGCACTGGACGAGTATGGCCTGACCGATGCGCCCGATGCCGAGGGACCCGCCGACAGCCTGGCCGATGCCGAGCCCGACAGCCTGTACGAATACGGCAATGCCGATAGCGCCGACTGGGACCCCGACGACGACGTGCCCGACTACCAGGTACGCGACATGCACTACGGCGGCGGCAATGATGAAGACAATGGGCCCATCCCCATAAAAGTAGAAGGCAACCTGCACGACCTGCTGGTAGACCAGTTGGGCCTGCTGGAGCTGGACGACCGCCAGCGCAAAGTAGCCGAGCAAATAGTAGGCAGTATAGACGAAGACGGCTACCTGCGCCGCGAAGTGGCCTCCATTGTAGACGACCTCGCCTTCAGGCAAAATGTACAAACCAGCGATGCCGAAGTAGAGCAACTGCTGGGGCAAATACAACGCAGCTTTGACCCCGCCGGCGTGGGTGCCCGCCACCTGCAGGAGTGCTTGCTGCTACAGCTGCAGCGCCGACAAACCGAAGGCCACCAGGTAGACCTGGCCCTGCAGGCCGTCCGCGACTACTTTGAAGAGTTTACCAAAAAGCACTACGAAAAAATACAACGCGGCCTGGGGATAGATGAAGATACCCTGCGGGAGGTGATGCATCAACTGATACGGCTGAACCCCAAGCCTGGTGGCGTAGTAGCGCCTATCAACAAGGCCGAAACTTATGTCATCCCCGATTTCTTTATTGAAAACATCAATGGCAAGCTGGAGCTGAGCCTCAATAATATGAATGCGCCGGAGCTGCGCATCAGCAGCGACTACCGCGATATGCTGCGAGAGTATGAGCGGGGCACCAAAAAAAACAAGCAACAGCGGGATGCTGTGATGTTCATCAAGCAGAAAATTGATGCTGCCAAATGGTTTATCGACATCATCAAGCAGCGCCACGAAACCCTGTACAACAGCATGTGGGCCATCATGATGCACCAGCAGGAGTTTTTCCTGACCGGCGACGAAACCTCGCTGCGGCCCATGATCCTCAAAGACATTGCCGAAATCACCGGCCTCGATATCTCCACCATCAGCCGCGTAGCCAATAGCAAGTTTGTACAAACCGAATTCGGCACCTACCGCCTCAAGTTTTTCTTTAGCGAAAGCCTGAGCACCGACAGTGGCGAGGAGGTAAGCACCCGCGAAGTGAAAAAAATACTGAGCGATATGGTAGCCGCCGAAGACAAGCACAAACCCCTGAGCGATGATCAGCTGACCGATATGCTGAAAGAAAAAGGCTATAACATTGCACGGCGCACAGTAGCCAAGTACCGCGAACAGCTAAATGTGCCGGTAGCCCGCCTGCGCAAGCAGCTATAGGCCTTCGCCCCAAAAACGTATCCGCTTCATGTCTGTTCCTTTTCCTGCAGCCGCCCCACCGCCTGCACCCATAGCCCCCGCCTGGCAGCGCCTGGCTGCACAGGTTGTGTCGGCATTGCTGCATCCGCTGTTTGTGCCCGCCGCTCTGGTTTGGCTCATGCTGTACCAGCACCCCATGTACCACCTGTTTACCGATGCGCCCCTGCGCCTGCGCCTGTTTGCCATGGTAGTGCTCAATACCGTATTGTTTCCCGGCCTGGTAGTGTTTTTGCTGTGGCGGCTCAAGTTTATCAGCAGTATGCAGCTGCACACCCAAAAAGAGCGGATCATGCCGCTCACCATTTCCATCGTGTTTTACTTCTGGGCCTTTTATGTGGGGCGCAATCTCGAAAGCATTC
>JALOMC010000007.1 GCA_025455665.1 Chitinophagaceae bacterium
GGCAGCTTTGCAGCGTACGCTGTATCAGTGGTGTTATCAGGCTTTCAAATTCGCTGCGGCTCAGCTGCAGGGTGTCGCCATTCAGCTCGGTGCTGAAATGGTCTTCGCTGCTCAGTTGCTTCTTGGCTTTTTCTGCCGCCAGGCGCAGCTGCTGCAGCAGGCCTTTGTCGGCTTGCACTTCGGTCATGGTCAGGCCAGTTTCGGCCACCCAATGCTCCAATATGGCCCGGTCAAAATCATCGCCGCCCAGGTAGGTGTCGCCATTGGTGCTCAGCACCTCAAACACGCCATGGTTGATGTGTAAAATAGAGATATCGAAGGTGCCGCCACCGAGGTCGTACACGGCAATGGTTTTTTCTTCGGTGGGGTCCAGCCCCAGGCCGTACGCCAGGCTGGCGGCGGTAGGTTCGTTCACAATGCGCAGCACATCGAGGCCGGCCAGCTTACCCGCATCGCGGGTGGCCTGCCGCTGCGCATCGTTAAAGTAGGCCGGTACGGTAATGACGGCCTTGGATACCGGCGTTTTTAAAATGTGCTCGGCCCGGTTTTTCAGCTCTTTCAAAATGAAAGAAGAGAGCTCGATGGGCGAATAGAATCGGTCGCCCACCTGCACTTTTACCAGGCTGTCGGTATTGTCGTCGATAACGCGGTAGGTGAAAAATTCGGCGTGCTGGCGCAGGTCGTTGTAGCTTTTGCCCATCAGGCGCTTGGCGCTGAAGATGGTGTTTTGCGGCTCGGTAATGAGGCGAGCCCGTGCTTGCTCGCCCACGCTGGCATTGCCATATTCATCAAAATGCACCACACTGGGCACCAGCGAGCTGCTGTCGTGCTCTTTCAGCGCCACCGGCTTTCTGCTTTCGGGGTGTATAATGGCCACCAGGCTATTGGTAGTGCCCAGGTCAATGCCTACAATCATTTCTTCTTGCTGCAGGCTGCCGGTTGCTATGTTGATGCTGATTTTTGCCATGGGAAAAACGTGCTTGTGCCGCCGTTGCTCCGAACGAACTATCCGGAAGCGGGGGCGCAAAAGTAAAACACCCCGCCTTAGCAGGGTGTTCGAGTCAGGGAAAAGCTTTGTCCATCGGTTGCTTAGCGAATAATGACCATTTTGCCATAGCCGCGGTTGAAGAACTTATCGGTTACGTCCATTTCGTTTTGGTTGAAGCCATCGTTCAGCCTGAATTTCTCCATTTTGTTGCCGTTCAGGCTGCTCACTACGCGGTACAGGTACACGCCATTGGCCAGTTTTTGGCCATACATGTCGGTACCATCCCACTTGTATTCGGTTATGTTGGTACCAATGTGCAGCGGGCCCAGCTCGTCTTTGGTTATCTCCTTCACTATTTTACCGGTGATGGTCAGTACCTGGATTTTGAACTCCTGCGGCACTTCGGCCCCGGTAATGGTGAAAACAAAGGCGGTGCTGGTGCTGAAAGGATTGGGGTAGTTCAGCAGATTGCTGATCATGGGCTTGTTAAACACCTGGAAGCTGACGCGGTATTCCAGATTGCCGGCCCGGTTGCCATTGCGGTCCTTGCCGGTCACTGTCAGCTCGTACTCGGTGCCTTCTGTATCCTGCGCCAGGGTGGGGAAGAAATCGACCGTGGCGGTGTTGTCGCCCGTGCCGGGGGTAGCGGCTGTAAACCGCAGCGTATCGGTACCCCAGCGATAGGTGCGGGCCGTGCTTTCCTGCGGAAATTTAAGTTTTACGGTCAGCAGGCTGGTATCATTCAATGCCAAAAATCTGCTTTCATCTTTCAGCTTTATCTGTATGTGAGGCTTGGCCGACACGATGTCGCGGTTCAAAATGCGCTGGCCATCAAACGTCACATCCAGCAGCGGGTTGAACTTGTCGTCTCTTACGAGGAAGGTGCGGAACAGGAAGTTGTTGAAGAAAGCTTGTTCCGGCTGATCATTATCCGGGTTCACGGCCAGGTACAGGGTATTGATGCCTGCCAGGTCTTTGGTATCTACCGAAAAGCTCACCAGCGTAGTATCGCCTGCTACCAGTGGTTTTTTCTTAGGCAGCACCAGCGGTCGGGTCACATTGTTGCGGTCTATTACAAAGGCCCGCAGCAGCAGGCTGTCAAAGGCTGCCTCGCTGATGTTTTTGAAAGCGATGCGGAAATTGAGCGGTTCGCCCAGTTCCAGCGTATCCTTCATTTGCAGCGCTACCGAAGGTGCCAGGGCGCCTTCGGGCACGGGGGTGTAGTATAGCCGCCACCAGCGCAGTTGGTAGGGCGTACCGTTGGTGGTGTCCTCATTTTGCATGCGCAGCTTCATATAGGGGTAGCTGGCTGCGCTGATATTGCTGATGTCTACATCTTGCTGATTGGGCTGCAGGGTACGCAGCAGGGTTTCTGTACCATTGGCCGACACGCCTATTACGTCTACCAGCGGATAGTCGCCGGGGCCGGCATCCAGGCTACGGCCACGCCATTTTACTTCCCGCCAGCTTTTAGCAGGGCCAAACAGTGGCGAGGTAATGAAGCCAAGTGTGTCGGGCGTAGGCGCATTAATGTTCAGCTGTATGCGGTCGAAAATACCATCGCTCATGCGCACCACCGGTGCAAAACTGGGGTCGCCTTTTTTGTACATAAAAATGAACATGCGAGGCCGGTTGAAGCTGTCGATATTGGCGAAGCCTGCGTTTTTCAGGCGATGGTAAATGGTATTGCCGGCGCCAAAGAACGCTTCGTCGGCTCGCAAGCGGGGGGCAAATGTTTCCTGATCATAGGGCGCATCCAGCACTTTGCGCACTATCACATAATGGCCGTTTGGTATCGAATCCATAAAGCGCATGATGCGACGGCGGTTGGCTGTATCGCGGTCGTCGTATTCCCAGTTGTACTGGCGGATCAGGTTGGGTGCACAGTTGTTCATGCCGCTGCCATTCAGCCCGCCCGGAAAGTTGCGCCACGGCTTGAACGTGACCGGATCAAACACATTGAACGCCAGGCTGTGCCCCACGCAGAAGGAGGCAATGATTTGCGAGTTGTTGATGCTGATGCTGAAATCGCCATCCTCTGTGCCGCTGATGGGGAATACGCTGTGGTTGGAAAACACATTGTTGAGGCGGGTGCCAAAGCGCCATTGGCGGCTGCTGGTATCCAGCCGCAACCTTTCAATGCCACTTTTGGTGTGCTGGTAAAAATGACTTTGGTTGTAGCCTACCTGGGTACCTGCCAGGTAGGTAAAGGAAGAAGTATTCCACCGATCGACTGTACCAGTAGGGCGTACAATGCCGAGGCGCCAGTAGTATACCATGCTGTCTTGCAGGGTAATGCCCGGATCAAATTCGACAATGCCACCCCTGGCCTGCAGGTTGCGGGTTATTTTCTGTGCCGAGTTGAACAGCTCGGTGGTATCCATTTCCATGCGGTAGTTCTGCGCCTCACCAAATGGGTTAGAGGTGGAGCCTACCAATTTTACAGTCGATTTGTTGACGATCGAAAAGTTATACGGAAACACCGGCCGCAGTTCATCTTCGAAAATAACCACCTGCCGCGCCGCTGCGTTGTTGGCCTCGCTTAGTTCGGGTATCAGGCTACCTCCATCCAGGCTTACGCTGATGCGGTTGATGCCTTTGTCACGCTCCGGAAAAATTGGCAGCGTCAGCTCCAGGCTGTCGATGGCCCGGGGGGCTCTTACCCGGCGGTTGTAAATGGTTTCTGTAAAGCCATTGGGGTAAATGCTACTGGCCGGGTAGGTGCGTGTCACGGTCAGCTGCATACTATCGTTGATGGCACGGCCCAGGTTGTAGTAGTAGATCTTGGTTTTGAAATTTGTTTCAGCAATCGACAAAAAGCTGGGATTGATATTGATGTTGGGTTCTTCGATGCTGTAGTCGGGCAGGGCATGTGCATTGAAGCGAACAGCCGGATCGCCGTGCAGGGTTTGTTGTTCGGTATGAATGCGGGCCAGAAAGTCGTTGACGCCCCAGCGGTTGTTCACGTAGTTGATGGCGTCACGGGCGTTGCGGCCGAGGGTTTGATTGTAATTCTGGAAACCGAAAGAGCGGTAAAAGCCGGTAGAATATTCGTTCAGCCCGTTTACAATGCCAAAGTGGGTGCTGGCCACCATAGCAATGGCGCCGCGGCTGGGGGCCAAAATATATTTTTCCGAAATGGTATTGATGGTAATAGAACGGCTGGTATCGAAGGTGAAAAAGTTGCCGGCGTTGCAGCCATTCAATAAAAAGATGGGATACTTACCGGGGTTGTTGTATCGCTGTGGATCATCCAGGTTATAATCGAGGGCGGTAGCGCTGCTGTGGCCAAAATAAGTGAGCAGGCTGAAGCCTTGCTGGAACAAGCTCTCCAGCAATTCATTTTCAATCACGGCCCCCGTGGTGCTATTAAACTTATTGAAAGTAGTGACCCGACCGCCAAACAGCGTATCCTCGGCTATCAGCCGATAGTTGTTCATGTAGGGCCTGATCAGCGTTTCAATGGCCGCATCATTGGCACCCACTACGTGCACAATGTTTTTCATCCACGCCTTGTCCTGCTGCAGGTTGCTCGGGTTGGCCTGGGCGCTTTCATACTCTTTCACCTTGTTCAGGTAGGTGATGATCTCCTGCTGCGAAATCACGTTCAGGCGACCAATGCTCAGCAGGGTAGTGGCAGATGTATTGTCGTTGGTAGCCAGCAGTACATCGCTGGCGGGGTAGCCAAATGTGGGCACCAAAAACAGGCTGGCTGCCTGCGGATGACTTTCAAACGTCCGCATTTCATCGTACGTCACCCCTTTGCCTATCAGCAAACAGTGCTGCGGATTGGTGCTGAAAGTAGCCCGGGCGTAGCGAATAAAGTTTTTCACCGACAGCGGATGCATTTTCACGCCAAAGGCAAACTGGTCTTCCAGCTCATCTATGGTGTACACCTTGGCATTGTAGCCGCCACCGGCTGCGCTGCTGCGGTATTGCACATATTGGCTCACGGCATCGCCGCTGCCCGATAGCAGCCGACGGTTGGTAACAATCAGGTAATTGCCCTGATTAGCCGCCTGTTGCAGGTTAACAAAATTTCGGCGGTTTAGCAAAGCGATGTTGCTGATGGCTGCATTGCTATTGGCTGCCAGCCAGTATTGGCAAGTACTGGCCTGTGCCGGTAGCAAAAAGCGAACTGTACCGCCCGGCATCAGCAGCCCTTGCATCACGGTGCCGTTCGTCAGGTTGTATAGTTGGGGTGCAACATTGCCGTGGTTGAAATTGCTGATCTCCAGCATGGTTTGGGCGCTACCGGCTGGCATATAAAAATCGAAGGCAGCCTCATTGTTGGCATTGGGCAGTCGCGGATAGTCCAGTTCTACAAAGCCAACTACAATACGGTCGGTGCGGTTGCTGCTCAGGTTTTTTACGCCTATTTCTACCGATGCGGGGTTGAGGCTGGCCGGATTGATGCTGAACGAATCGACCAGGGCGTTGAATTGGCTGATGCCACGTTCGCCCACCGCCACATCGTTTATAAGAAAGCGAACGCTGCGGCTGTTGGGGGCGCTGCCTGCCAGGCTGTAGCGCATTTTGGCCTGTGGCCCGCCAGTAAAAGGCAGCAGTTGACTAAAGCGACCCGTACGGTTGGTAATCTGAAATGTTTCCTGATCGGGAAAAATGTCTTCAGACGACATCATCTCGCCCCGGTCGTAAGCCGAGGAGTAAACGTACTCACCAAAGTTGACGGCAAAGCCGCGATGCACATATTGTCGGGGCTGTCCGGTGTTGTTGTTCTTGTACTCATGGCGGGCCACCTTCCACACGTGGCTGGCCGGTGAGAGGGCCGAACTGCCTGCGCCATTGGCCACCGGGGCCATGCGCAGATTGTTGCCAGCGGGGTTGATGGTGAGGTAGTAGGCAGCAGTATCGGTAAACAGGCTGATTTTGTTGTCGAGGTGTTCTACTGCATTCCGGTACAGCGCTCTATCGGGCACACCATCATTGCGGTTGCCAAAAAATTCGATATAGCCATTGGCGGCCAGCACACCGCTGGCGCTGCTGGTAAGCAAGGGTACCTGCTGCCCATGCCGCCACAGCTGAAAATGCTCGGCAGGTGTATTGCCAATGCCGGCTGCATCTAACACCGCTTTGTTGATGCGGTAAATGCCGGGTGCAGCAATGCGAAACTTGTAATAGGTTTTATTGTAGTCAATCCACTCATTGTTGTACTGCGCCTGTACCGAAGTGGCCAGCAGCACGCTGGCCAGCAAGGCCGATAAAAAGGTAGCTGCTCTTTTCATGCTCATTCCTCCTTGCGTTTCAGATCAATAGACAGCGAGATGATGTGTGTGTACAGCGGCGACGACTGGTTGGCCAGGTTGGTAAACGCATAGTCGATCTTCACGTTCTTGATTTTGAAGCCGGCACCAAGCGATGGTTGAAAGATCCAGACCTTCTGTTTGTTGGTAGTGTCGCCGTCTTTCAAAGCCTGCTGAAAATTGCTGACGCCGCCGCGTACCGAAAACACATCGGCCACATTCAGCTCCATGCCTATGCGGGGGTCAATACTCAGGAATCCGGTACTGATCAGGGTGTTGCGCCGGCCATCAAAGGTGTTGTCCAGTTGTAGCTCTGCCAGCAGGTTGGTTTTCTCATTCAGGTAAAAGCGATAGGCACCGCCCAACAGCAGGCGAGGGGCTGTCAGTTCCGACGATTGCTGCGGAATATCATTCTGCGCCAGGTACAAGGCTTGCTTTTCCCGTTCGGTAAATCGGAAATTCCACATGTTGAAGGTGGTGGTAGCATCACGCAAAACGGCCGCTACCGACCAGTTTTTGCTGCGCATATTAAAACCGAAATCGAACCCGAAACCCCATGCTTTGGCAAAACTGCCAATGTTGCGATGAATCACTTTGATATTGCCGCCCACAGAAATGTCCTTGTCATCGCTTTGCAGCAGGTGCTGGCTCATGCCAAACATAAAAGCGTAATCGGCCGATGAAAACGTTTCAATATTGTTGTAGTTCGGCCGCCCGTCGGGTTCTACCAAAAACAGGGTGTTGGGAATGTCATCGATGCCAAAGCGCATCAGCGAAAAGCCGAGGGTACGGCGTCCATCGGCCGTAGGCAGTGCCAGCCCGGCAAAATCGTACTTGCCAATGCCCGAAAAGTACTCGGCATGCATCAGCGTAAGTTGCGGGTTATTTTGAATGGCGGCCAGCCGGGCAGGATTCCAGTAGCCGGCAGTAGCATCGGCCGTGGTAGTAATACCAGCGCCACCCATACCCAGCGAACGGGCGCCGGCGCCAATATTTAAGAATTCATTGGAGTATTTGCGAAACTGGGCTTGCCCCGGCAAAATGCCCAGGGCCAGCACAGCGGCAATAAAAACAAGTTTATTCATGCAGTAGCGATGGTATAATGACAGCCGGCGGGGCTGCAACGATGCAATAACGTGCAAGCCCGCCGGAAATTTTGCTTCTGTGTATCAAAAATGCCCACAGGTTGCCCACCAGTGCTATCGCTTTAGCCGTAGCTCTATGCCTTCACCCAGGTGGCCGGTACTGCCTTCCTCTACTTGCAGCTCTCCACTTATCAGCAGTATGTGCCCTGGTTGGCCGGTAATGCGCAGGCTACGGCCGGGCCGGTTGGCTGTGCGGATGAGCACACTGCCCAGGCGCAGGCTGGCGGGTGCCATAGGCGGCAGGGCCGGTACCAAAAAGCAGTTGACATTGCTACTATCTGTTTGCGATACCACGCCGGTGCCAAATACCCAGTAGTGGGCCGAATCGGCCAACAAGCCGGGGGCATAGTCGGCGTGTACAAACAGGGCCATGCCCGAATCGTAGCGGGGTGCATCGCTAAATTGGATGATACCACCGGTAAGGCTGATACTGCCGCTGCTGAACGGTGCAAATTTGCCCCCCGTCATGCCGGTACCACCAAAGGCCAGCATGGCCAGCGGGTGTGCCTGGCTGCCATTGGCGGGATGGTCAAATTGGAACGAGCTAAGGCTATCGCCGGTATTGGGATCGAGATAAATGCTGCCCCCCGATTGCTCAAACCGGCTGCCATTTACGAAGTACAGGGCGCCATTGATCACCAATTCACCATTGGCTACCTGTAGCAGGCCACTCACGGCCATCAGCTTGTTGCCGCCGGTTTGGCTACAGCCCAGGTTCAGGTTGGCCGATGCGTCTTGCAGCCGCAGCGCAGCCGCTGGCGCTATTTCTACACTATCGGCCACAGCATCTGATATGTCTACGGTACAGTCGCCATTGATGAGTACCTGCTCGCCGCATTGGGGCACACCATAGGGCGTCCAGCGGGCCGAGTCGCTCCACACACCCGTGCCATTAAATACACGGCGGCCCACCGGGCTCGCCGACTGACGGGCAAAAAAGCGGTGGTACAAAAAGTTATTGCGCAGGTCTGTTTCGGGCTGCTCGCCGGCAGCATTTACCCCCACATACAGGCTCCAGTATCCCTCCGGGGCATTTAGTGGCATCTCCAGCATCACATGTAGTGTATCGCTGGCTGCCAGGGGCCGCAGCCGGGTAGCGGGCAGGTTCAGGCGGGTGCCGGTTTCATTTACCAGCGCTACGCTGATGCTGAGGCTATCGGTAAAGTCGGTGCTGCTCAGGTTTTCAAAGGCCACACCCAGCCGAAGCGTGTCTATCCCAATGGTCAATGTGTCTTTGAAGCGCTGGCTGAGGGGGTCGCGGGTAAACTCGAAATAGCGGCCCGGCATGATGGAACCCTCTGGCGCCGGTTGATAATACAATCGCCAATAATCCAGCTGGTGGGGGGTAGCATTGTCGCTATCGGCCGTACGCTGCTGCAGGCTCAGGTAGGGGTAGGTGCTGGCCGCCACGGTATCGGCGCCGCTAAACCATTTCTGCCGTGTCAGGCCATTCAGCGCAAACAAGGTGTCCACTTCACCAGTGGCTTTTTTGCCTAGTACAAAGGTGGTCAGGCTGTCGCTGAATGCCCCGTTGGGCTCCACTATCGGCAGGCTATTCCATGCCAGGCTATCCCAGCGCAGCGCTGGCCCAAACCAGGGGCTTTGCATGCTTCCCAGGGTATCGGTCATGGGCAGGTCGGCACTTAACACCGGCAGGTCGAACAGTCCTTCCGAAAAAGTATAGGTGGGTTTAAAATTGATCGAATCGTTTTTGCGGAATACAAAACTGAACGTGCGGGGCTGATTGATGCTGTCGATGTCGTAAAAGCCCTGGTTCTTCAGCCGGTGGTAAAGTGAATTGCCGGCGCCGTACAGCAGGGTATCGCGTTGCCAAAACTGTACGAAAGTAGAATCATACGGTGGGTCGGCCACCAGCCGTGCTACCACATACTGGCCGGTAGGGATGCTGTCGATAAAATCCATGATGCGCTTGCGGGCCGATGCCGGCGAGTAAGGCATTTCAAAATTGAAGCTGCGGCCGGGCGTATTAGGGCCACAAAAGCCCACATTGCCGCTTACCTGTTGCGGATTTTGGAATGGGATAAAACTGAGCGAATCGAAGACATTCAAAATAATGGAGCGACCAATGCAGGCACTGAAAATATTGGTGGTGCCGTTGGGGGTTACGCTGAGATCGACGTCTTCGAGAGCACTGTGCGGAAACATGCCGTGGACGATGTACAGGTTGTTGCGCTTATTGTTGTACCTGAACAGCCGGCTCAGGCTATCGAGGTGCATTTGCAAAAAGCTGGATTGCTGATGCTGGTAGTAGTGCCCCATGTTGCTGCCGGTGGCTGTACCGGGCAGGTAGGTAAATGACGATGGCTGCCAGGTACCCGGTACGCCAGCCACTACGGGTGCTACCCGCCAGTAGTATACGGTGTTTGGTATCAGCGTGTTGGCTGGCATAAATGCAACGCTGGCGTCGGCTACTGTGGTATCGGTAGTGTACAGTAGTGGCGAATTGAAGAGCCCGGTAGTATCTACTTGTAAGCGGTAGGTGAGGCTGTCGGCCATGGGGTTGGCATTGGCAGCTATCAGTTTGGTAGGCCAGCTGTTCAATATAGCGAAGCGGGCCGGATACACCGGGGCCGCTCCCTGCTCATTTACCAGCATGCTGATGCTTGCCTGGTTATTCCCTTCATCCGTTTCTGCTACTTGCGCATCGCCATCCAACTGCAGATCAAAGTGATGCCATCCGGCTGCCGGCTGACCGCCCACGGGCACTGTCACACTCATTTGCCGGGTATTGTTCAGCGGTGGCAGCAGGCTATCTACCACGGTTTGGCGATAGCCGCCGGGCCAGCGGCGAAACAGCTGCAGTCGCACAGAGTCGCGGGTGGCCTTGCCGCTGTTGACAACACTGAACTGTAGGCGCACTGAATCGGTATGGCTGTACACCTTCGCTGTATTCAGGCTCATGGTGCTGCTATCGGCTACGTAGTCGGGCTGGGTTTGTGAAAAAATGCGCAACACCGGATCGCCATGCAGGTGAAATTCTTCAGCAGTCAGCCGGGCTGCCTGATCGGTCAGCGTGGTGTACTCCAGCATTTTCTGGATGGCCTCGCGGTGAATATTGCCAATGTTATCGCCAAAGCGGGTGCGACTGGCGGCCAGGTACCACTGACTGGTAAAGAAGTCGAGGTACTGCAGAATGCCAAAATGGGTACTGCTGATAAACGCAATCGAACCCTTGCCTTTGGACAATACAAAACGTTCGCTGATCGTCAGCTGCTGCTGGTTCAGCCGGCGTGCATTCAGATCGAAAAACTCCGCTGCTTTGCAACCATTGGCCAAAAACACCGGCAGGCGCCCCGGCGTGTATTCCATATTGTCGGGCTCATTCAGGTTAAAGTCGAAATTGGTAGCACTGCTATGACCAAAATAGGTAATGAGACCTACGCCTTTGGCCACGCCGGCCCTGATGCGATCGTTATTAGCGGCTGTATTTGGATCATTCAGGCGCAAAAAGGTATTCACATTGGCCCCCACCAGCGTATCGCTGATCATTTGCGTGTAGTTATTCATGTAGCCCTTGATGGGGTCTACAATAAAAGGGTCGTTGCCGCCAATCAGGTGCAGCACTTCCTTTTGCCAAATTTTGGAGGCCGATTCGGTACGCTGAATGGATTCAAACGCCTGTACTTTTTCCAGATAGTCCTTTACCTCATCGCCGGTAATGGCGGCCAGGCGGCCCAGGGGGGTAGCGGGTGTGATGGTTTCATTATCGGCCGCTGCCAACAGGTTGTCCGATGCCGGCTGGCCCCAGGTAGGTACCAGGTGTAGTCTGCCCACGTTGGTATCGGCCCGGTTGTAGTTGTAGGTCGATCCACGCCCAATTAAAAAAGCAGCTTTGATGGGTGCAGCAAACTGCTGCCGGCCAAACCGCAAAAAGTTTCGGATGGCCAGGGGGTGCATGGCAATGTTGTAACCAAACTGTTCGGTCAGGTCGGCTATGTCAAACACAGCGGCGTTGTACTGTCCGCCGGCGGCCGAGCTGCGGTATTGGCGGTAGGCCTCCACATAGTTTTGTCCATTGCTGGCATTGTACAGCCTGCTGTTGGAAATAATGAGATAATCGGCCTGGTTTTCGGTCAGCGCATAGTTGGTAAAGTTGCGTGCAGTCAGCGTCGTTACCGTTCTTACCAGGTTGCGGGCCGGGCTGGGGTCGGTAGCCGTCAGCACCAGTTGGCGGCTGGTAGCCGAAGCACCCAGTTCTACCCAAAGGGTGTCGGCTATTCGCACCAGTTGGTAGCGTAGCCGGTTGGTCAGGTCTATCAAAATTTTTTCGCCGGCTGCTGTATCAAAGTTTACCAGCTTTAGCAGCCGGGGGGTAGGGCTGGCCGGTAGCTCAAATACAAAGGCGGCTGTGGTTCTTTCAAACTCATATCGCCGCGGGTAGGTCAGCTGTATTTTAAATACGTTCGATCGCCAGGCATTGTCGAGGGTGCCCAGGCGTACGGACATGGCTACCGAGTCATTGGCATTTACCCGGCTCAGCGGTATGTTGTTGGCAAAAACCGAGTCGGGATTGTAGCGCCTGAACGTTCGGGCTGCAACTGTAGAGTCATTCAGCCTCAGCTCCATGCTGCGGTTGATGTTGGCCTGCCCTTGTGCCCAAAAAGCAGCCCGCATCAGTGAGTCGGACCTTCGAAAGGCAAAAAGACGCCCGAGCCCGACGGTGTGTGGCGACCCCCCAAACCGGATTTCGCCCCAGCCCTCGCCGTTGTCGAAGGCAGCGGCCCGTACTTCCTGGCCCGAAATATTGATGGCAAACCCCAGGTTGCGGTTGGTACGCGGATTAACCCGAATGGTGTGCATGAAAAACGAATCGGGCGTGAGGCTGCTACTCAAAGGGTCGTGCATTGCATCGGTTATCCGCAGGTTGCTGCCGCCGGCGTTCACAGTCAGGTAGTAAAATGCCGTATCGGTAAACATGTTCCATCGGTCATTTACCTGAAAATGCCCGAACCGATATAGGTCGCGGTCGGGCCGGCCATCGTTGTGCTGGCCCCAAAACTCAATGTAGCCATCGGGACCCATCAGGCCGCTGGCCGGGTAAGTGTAAATAGCTACCTGTTGGCCATTTCGCCACAGCTGCAAATCCTCCACCGGGGTGTTGGCCAGTCCGTTTGCCTGCAGCGTGGCAAAAGGAATACGCTGCAGCTGATTATAATCGGCCCTGTTGGCATGCGTGCCGGCCCAGTTGGGCAGGCTGGTAGCCGGCGCTACAGCAAAGCGGTAGTAGGTTTTGCTGTAGTCAATCCATTCATTGCGAAGCAACGGCTGGGCATACCCGGCGGCAGCCAGCACTAGCAGCATGGCTGCCAGCAGGGGGGTAGTAAGAGATGAAACGGGCTTCTTCATACAAGCGGACGTCGTAGCAAAATTGCGAACCCGCGGTCATGCCACCATGCTTTGTACAAGATGGTATAACCGTGGGTTCTAATTAAATCAGTCGGTTTATAGTTTCTGCAGTCGCTCTGTCAGTTTCTGGTCGCCTTTTACAAGGTGTAGAAAATAAGTGCCTTTTATAAGATGCGCCACGGGAATGACGGCGGGACCGGTACCAGTGCGGGCTATTACCAACTTGCCGGCCGCATCAAATAGCTGCAGCTGCCAGCCTGTGTTAAGATCGCCGGTGACGATGCGCAGCACATTGGTCATGGGGTTGGGGAAGACCAGCAACGTAGTGGCATCGCCAATAAACACCCGCTGCACCGCTGTGTATTGCACATTGCCATTGCCATCAGTCATTTTTACCCGATAGTAATTGTAGCCGATAGGCGGATTGGTATGCGAATAGTTATAGCTGAAGGTGCCGGGCGCATTGTTGGTAGCGGCCTGCTGTGCCAGTGGCTGCAGCTTGCTCGAGTCCTGGCTCCACTCCACATCGTACCGCACTATGTTCAGCTCATTGAAGACTTCCCAGTTCAGCACGGCAGTTTTGCCGTTGCCCGTGGCCGAAAAGCCTGACAGGAAGATATTTACCGCTACTTCGCTGGTTTGATACGCATTGTTATACGCATCGGTATAGCGCAGCCGATACCGATTGTTGCCAATGCTGGGCCGGGTATGCTGTAGTTGATACTGGTTCAGCAGGGCACCATCATTGCGGGGTGTCTGGCTGGCCACATTGGTCCATGCACCGGCGTTGGCACTGTGCTGCAGCTGGTAGCCGGCCAGTTTCATTTCGTGTCTGAATTGCCAGTTGGCCGCCACGGCATTGCCAGCCGGCGCAATGCTGGCAGTTACCAGTTGCTGTAGTACTTCACGGGCTGGCGATAGTATCACATTGCCAAACCTGTCTATTACCCGCAGCCGGTAGTAATTGCGGCCCACCACCGGCCCTGCATGCAGGCTGCCATACGATTGCAGCGGGATGCCGGCGTTTACAGGCTGCCGCGTCAGCACTGCCTGCATGTTGGTGCTATCGGTGCCAAAAAGAACTTCATAGCGGTTTACCTTGGTTTCGTAGCTCACATTCCAGGCAGTTTGTACGCCGTTTTGGGCAGGCGTAGCAGTAAAGTTCAGCACCTCTACCGGAAAATCGAGGGTATCGGCTACGAAAGGTTGGAACAGCAAATTGTTGAAATAGGTTTCTTCTACCGGATTGCGGCCATTGTTCACTTCCAGCCGCAGGTAGTACTTGCCTTGCAGCGTGTCCGATCGGCCTTCAAACCGGATGCGGGCTGTGTCGCCGGCAGGCAATGCCCGCAGGTTGCCGGCTTGTAGCAAGGTTTCCTGTCCGCTGGCGTTGCCCATCAGCAGCCGAAAACTTGTTGCAGGCAATGCCTGGGTAGAAACATTTCGAAAAGCAATGCCAAACTTCAAAGAGTCTTTAATGGCTTTGATGCTATCGCCGCTCCACTGCCAAAAGTCGCGGGCCGATAGGGCGCCATCGGGCACGGGCGTGTAGGTGATGCGCCAGTGCCGAAGATCTACCGGGGTAGCGGTAGCCGTGTCGCCGGTTTTCAGGCGCAGTTGCAAGAAAGGATACTGGGCGGCGTCGATACCCGATGCATCGAAGCTGGTGACTGTGCGATCGATACTGGTGAGCAGCTGGCTGCTGCCGTTTGGCTGATAGCCCCATACCTCCATGCTGCCATTGGTGCGGGCCAGCGGGTTGGCAGGCACGGCGGCATCCCACAGTACGCTCTTCCACTCGTTGGCAGGGCCAAACAAGGGCGAACTGACGCGGCCGGTAGTATCCAGCGTAAACAATGACTCAGAGGTGTGGATACGGTCGAATAAACCTTCGCTCAGGCGAACGGCCGGCTTGAAATTCAGCGTATCATTTTTACGGAAAATGAAAGAGAAAGTACGAGGCCGGTTGATGGAATCGATGTTGTGAAAGCCCTGCGCTTTCAGGCGGTGGTACAAGCTGTTTCCTTTGCCATAAATGAGGGTATCCCGCTGCCAGTATTGTACAAAGCTGGAGTCGTACGGAGGGTCCAGAATAAGGCGGGCCACTACATAATCGCCGGTGGGGATGGCATCCAAAAAGTCGACGATGCGCTTCCGGTTGTTGTGGTCAAAGTAGTTAAACTCGAAATTGAACTCACGACCAGCCCCGCAATAAAAGCCACTGCCAAAGCGGCCGCCACTGCTATTGTCCCAGGGCTTCATGGTTTTGCCATCAAACACATTGAACAAGAGCGACTGCCCGATGCAAGCGCTCCGGATGATACGGGCACCATTTACAATCACACTGAAATGCGCTTCTTCGTTGCCGCTGGTGGGCCAAATACCCTGCTCTACATACACGTTGTGCAGCTTATTGCCAAATTGCAGGCGGCGGTTGGGCTCGGTTAGTCGGGTATTGGCAAACGAAGATTCGAGATGCTGGAAATAGTGCGATTGATTGCTGCCCTCGGCCAGCGCCGGCTGGTATAAGAAAGAGGCGTTGGACCAGGCTGTGGCCACACCATTTACCACCGGCGAAGTGCGCCAGTAGTATACCGTATTGGCTCGCCAGTTAATGCCCGGATTGAACTGGACCGCACCGCCACTGCTAATCACATCATTGGTCACCAGCGAGGGCGAATGAAAGAGGCGGCTGGTATCTACCTGTACACGGTATGTGGCCGATTTTGCGGCGGGGTTCACCGTAGATGCCGTCAGTCGAAAATTGGGTTGATTGACGATGGAAAGCTGATAGGGAAACACCGGCACAATGGCGCTGCTGTTCAATTGAAACGATAGTCTGGCCAGGTTGTTTTCTTTCGATAGCTCATCCTTTTCAGCAGCCGGATCAATTTTTACTACAATAAAGTTGGTGCCTGCTTCAAAGAGGCCCTTGAGGCCAATGCGCACCCGAATACTGTCGGCCCTGAAAAGATTGCCCAGCCGATACATACCCAGGCTCTGCTGGCGTCCGTCGGGTGTTTCCCGCAGTAGTTCTACGCTTACCGAATCGTTGCGGATAGACCGGCCAACATTTACCAGCTTTACCTGCACCCATACCGAATCATTGCTGATATCAGGCGTGCCTTCCAAAAATTTTACCAGGCTGCTATCGGTGCTGTAGTCAGCTTTTTCGAAAGGGTAGGGCACCACGGCGGGATCGCTGTGTAGTATCACCTGCTCCAGGTTCGAGCGGTTCAGCAGGTCGTTGTTGCCGGTAAGGGCCCAGGCCCGGCTCACGGCTTCGCGTTGTATTTCGCCAATGCTGCGGCCAAACATGCTGCGGCTGATGGCCCGGTAAAACTCATTTGTATAAAGGTGCATATAGTTTACCACGCCCAAATCCGAGTTGGAAATGAACGTGAGGGCACCTTTGTTTTTCGCCAGAATAAAGTTTTCAGAAATGCTCTGGTTTTTCGATTGGATGCGATTGAAGTTGAAATCGAAAATGTTGCCGGCCCGGCATCCATTGGCTATAAACAGGGGGTACCGGCCATTGGTATTGGTGTACTCCTCAGGGCTTGCCAGGTTAAAGTCGATACCAGAAGACGATGAGTGACCGAAATACGTAATAATGCCGGCTCCGCGGTTGATGCGTTGGGTAACGGTGGCTACGTCGTTAGCGAAATTGGGATTGTTGACCCGGCGGAAAGTGCCCACATTGGCAGTAATGGCCGTGTCCGATACAAATTGGCGATACCGGTTGAAAAAGTTGCCGATGATATTGGCAAGAAAAGGATCATCGCCCCCCACCAGGTGAACCGCTTCTTTTTTCCAGCTAAGCTGGTCGGCGCTGGCTTTGGGGTCGCTTACCAGTGCTTCGTACTGCTTCACTTTTTCCAGATAGGTGCCCACTTCATCGTTGGTAATGGCGCTCAGGCGTCCCACGGGCACCATAGGCACCGGCGATGCGTTGTCGGCAGCCAGCATCAGGTTATCGCTGGCCGGCGAGCCAAAACTGGGCAATGCACCAATGGTTTGTGCTTCGGGCATGGCGCTGAGCGACCGCATGGCTTCGTAGGGGGCAGCACGGCCTATCAAAAACACAAACCGTGGCTTCACCTGCCAGGTAGCCAATGCGTAGCGAACAAAGTTTCGGATACCCAGTGGGTTGTAGCGCATGCCATTGGCAAACTGTTCGGTCAGTTCTTCCACCTCGTACACCTGTGCATTAAAGGCGCCACCATCGGCCGAGCGGCGGTAATCGCGGTAGGCCAGTACCTGATTGTTGGGCGCCGCAGCCAGGCGCTTGCTGGTAATCATCAGGTAGTCGGCCTGCTGGCTGGCTTGGGCAAAGTCGGTAAAACGCTTTTGCTCCAGACTGCTCACGGTACTTACAAAAAACGCGGGATTGGCCAGCCGAACTGTTCGGGGCGTGGCGCTGGGCTGCAGTAGCAAAAACATACTGTCGCCCACGGTTTCGGTCAGGTAGCGGCGGTTATTCGTTACGTCGTATACAATTACCGGCTGCGCCTGCGATTCAAAGTTGGCCATTCGCAAGTGGTTGCCCTGTGCACTGGCTGCCAGCTGCATTTCAAAGTAATAAGCCCGGTTAAAGTTGAACTGCCGGGGGTAGGTCACGGTCATGCCGTTGACGTACGCACTTTCCCAATAAAACGGATTGCTGCTTTGCCAGCCCGTTTTCAGTTGGTCGCCCTGAAAAAGCCGCAAGGGCAGGTTGCGTACCTCGCCTTTGCGCATGTCGTAGCCCGAGCTGCGTTGGCGGTCGATCAGCGAATCGGCCAGGCGCACTTCCAGGTTGCGTTCCAGCGGATAGTTGCCCGAAACGGAGTAGGCAAAGTCGAAGGTTTGTGGTCCTTTGTCCGACACCCGCATTTGCGTCAGGTTGAGTGTGAGGGGTGCCCAGTTGCTATACGGTGGGGCGGCCCAGCCTTCGCCGGCATTCAGCACCGAGTTGCGCACTGCAAAGCCCGACACTACTTGCGCAGCGCCGTAGTTCCAGGTCCATTGGTTCAGGTACTGAAACCGGTACAAGAAAAAAGAATCGGGTCGGAGGGTGGTGCTGGCTACCAGGTTGGGGGTGGCCAGCATGCGGCGGTTGGGGCGGCCGGCATTTACCGTCAGGTAGTACCAGGCTGTATCTGTAAAGTAGCTGACTGCATTTTGTACCTGATCGTCGGGGTTGAAAAAAAGCTCCCGGTCCAATTGGCCATCATTCTTTTGGCCCAGTATTTCCAGAAATCCATCGGCAGCCAATGGGCCGGTAGCCTGGGTAATGAAGATGGGTACCTCTTCACCCTGCCGCCACATTTGGAAATCCTGCACCGGTGTGCCGGCCAATCCGGCCGCTTGCAGGGTACTCTGCGGTATGCGGTACACCTTGTTATCGTTCACCGGAAATTTGAAATAAGTTTTGCTGTAATCTATCCATTCATTGCGCAGCGGCTGTGCTGTCAATAAATGGCTAACCATCAATAGAGTTAGTATGAGGTAGATGGGCCGCATAAAATGTTTCAGAAATTAAAGATAGGGACCAATTTCCGGTTTGTGGAAAACCTGTTTAAAACCGTATGAATCAATGACTTCATAATCGAAACATTACTACAGACTGGCCCAACCGCGGCCAAACATTACTTTTGGCAGCCCTAGCAAAAACCGTAGTACGTACGATGAGTAAGATCAATTTGGTTGAAGAACTCCGATGGCGTGGCCTGGTGGCCGATATGATGCCCGGCACCGAGGAACAGCTCAGCAAAGAAATGACAACCGGCTACATCGGGTTCGATCCCACCGCTACCAGCCTGCACGTGGGTAGCCTGTTGCCCATTTTGCTGCTGGTACACCTGCAAAAAGCAGGCCATCGGCCCGTGGCCCTGGTAGGCGGCGCTACCGGCATGATAGGCGACCCCAGCGGCAAGGCTGCCGAACGCAGTTTTTTAGATGAAGAAACCCTGGCCCGCAACGTAGCCGGTATTCGGGGCCAGCTGGAAAAGTTTCTCGATTTTGGCCCCGATCGGCCCAATTCGGCACTGCTGGTCAATAACTACGATTGGTTCAAAGACATCAGTTTCATCGGCTTTTTGCGAGATGTGGGCAAGCACATTACGGTCAACTACATGATGGCCAAAGACAGTGTACGCAAGCGCATTGAGGGCGAAACCGGCATCAGCTACACCGAATTTGCCTACCAGCTGATGCAGGGCTACGATTTTTACTGGCTGTACCAGCACATGAATGTAAAGCTGCAAATGGGCGGCAGCGACCAATGGGGCAATATGACCACCGGTAGCGAACTGGTGCGCCGCAAGGCTGGCGGCGATGCCTTTGTGATTACCTGTCCGCTGGTCACCAAGGCCGACGGTACCAAGTTTGGCAAGAGCGAAGGCGGCAATGTGTGGCTGGATCCGGCACTGACCAGCCCTTACCAGTTTTACCAGTTTTGGCTGAACGCCACCGATGCCGACGCCGAAAAATGGGTGAAAATGTTCACTTTCCTCGATCAGCCCACCATTACCCAACTGATAGCCGACCACCAGCAGAACCCGGGCGCCCGACAGCTGCAAAAAGTGTTGGCCCGCGAAGTGACCAGCTTTGTGCATGGCCATGATGAGTACGAAAAGGCCGTGGCCACTACCGAAAAGCTGTTTGCCAACCAAACTGCGCCGGCCGAAAGCCTGAGCCTGGACGACCTGGAGCAAATGGAGGGCGTGCAAAAGATGGACTACCCGAGGGGGCAGCTGGCCACGGGGGTCGATATTGTGAGCTTTTTGGCCGATACCGGCATTTTGCCCAGCAAAGGAGAGGCCCGCAAAATGGTGCAGGGGGGCGGCATTAGCCTGAACCGGCGCAAAGTGGAAGCCACTGACCTGCAGGTAGGCAGCAGCCACTTGCTGCACGATACCTACCTGCTGCTGCAAAAAGGGAAGAAGAACTATTACCTGGTAAAGGCGGTATAGCCCGATCAGAGAAAATTGTGAACCATGCCTGCCCGTTCAGCATCGAAAAAAGCCAGCCGATACGCCCCCGTGGTGGCAGTGGTGCTGCTGCTGCTGGCATGGGTGGTGGTAAAGCAGTGCAACCCCGGCGGCACCGAACCATTGCCCCGCCAGCGCACCACTACCACTGAGCGGCGCAGTGCCGATGGCCAACAGGGCCTCAACCGGCGTCCGCAGCGCATTAACTATAGCAAGCATGCCCGCTGCCGCATGCAGTGCAGGCGCATATCGCAGGCCGAGGTAGAAGATATTTTGCGCAATGGCAGCATCAACTACCGCAAGAGTGAGCTGGGCGACCGGCCAGAATGCCGCCGCAAGTATGCGCTGGAGGGCCCCACCAACGACGGCCAGCGGGTGCGCATCATTTTTGCGCCCTGCCGCGACGAAGTAACCGTAGTGACGGTGATAGACCTGGGCCGCGACTGGGCTTGCGACTGCCAGTAAGCGGCTGCCGTTTTCGTGCCGTTTCAGTCATCCATTTTTAACGCCCCCGGCGTGGGTAAAACTGGTTTGCCCATACAGGCAGATGCCTATATTCGCCACCGCAACAGGGGCATCCATATAGCCTCCCCTTGCCATTTAATCAGCATTGAGTATGAAGTTTACCCGCTTGAACAACGTGGTTGGTTGGATTGTGTTTCTGATAGCCACGGCTGTGTACGTAATGACCGCCGAAAAAAACGGCAGCCTATGGGACTGTGGCGAATTTGTAGCCAGCTGTTATCGTTTGCAAATTCCGCACCCGCCGGGTGCGCCCATGTTCGTGTTACTCGGTCGCTTTTTCATTGTGCTGTTTGGCGATGATCCGGCCACGGCTGCCAAGGCGGTAAACATCATGAGTGCAGTGGCCAGCAGTTTCACCATCCTGTTCCTGTTTTGGACCATTACGCACTTTGCCCGCAAGCTGGTAAACCCTGATGTAGAAACCATCAGCAACAACCAGAGCTGGACCATACTGGGTGCCGGTGTGGTAGGTGCGCTGGCTTATACCTTCAGCGATTCGTTTTGGTACAGTGCAGTAGAAGGCGAGGTGTACGCCCTGTCGTCTTTCTTTACCGCCCTTGTGTTTTGGGCCATGCTCAAGTGGGAGCACCAGGTAGACCGGGATGCCCGCACCGATGCAGCCGCCGGCCACTGGAATGCCGACCGTTGGATTGTGTTCATCTTTTTTATGATGGGCCTGAGCATAGGTGTGCACCTGCTAAACCTGCTGACCATTCCGGCCATTGTAATGATTTACTACTTTAAGCGCTACCAGGTAACCAAGTGGGGTACTGTGTGGGCGTTTTTAATTGGCTGCCTCATTACCGGCGTGGTACAAAAGTTTGTGATACAGTACAGCATCAAAGGCGCCGGCAAGTTCGATATCCTGTTTGTGAATTCTTTCAACCTGCCGTTTTTCTCAGGGTTCACTGCCTTTTTTGTACTGCTGGCCGTGCTCATTTTTGTAGCACTGCGTATTGCCGCCAAAAAGGGCTGGTACTTTTTGCGCCTCGGCGTGTGGTGTTTTGCTTTTATGCTGGTGGGCTACAGCAGCTACCTCACCACCATGATACGTAGCAGCGCCGACCCCGGCGTGGACATGTACAATGTGGACAACCCCATGAGCCTGGTAGGCTACCTGGGCCGCGAACAGTATGGCGATTTTCCGCTCATCTACGGGCAGGTGTTTACAGCTCAAAGCCGCAACATAGGCCGTGAGGAAGGCGCCATGCGCTTCCAGAAAAGTAAAGACAAGTACATAGAGCTGGGCCCTGAAGTAAAAGAAGTGTACGATCCGGCCGACATGATGTTCTTCCCCCGGGTGTGGGACCGCAGCAACGATCAGCAGCACGCCAATTACTATGCCGATGTGCTGGGCATCGACATTGCACAGGACCCCAAAACATTTGACCCCGAGACCGGCCCCTTTGAGCGGAGGCCGAACATGGCAGACAATGTGAAGTTCTTTATAGGCTACCAAACCTACTGGATGTACTTGCGCTACTTCTTGTGGAATTTTGCCGGCAAGCAAAACGACGTGCAAGGCGTATACGCCAGCAATGTGCGGGATGGCAACTGGATCACCGGCATTCCGTTTGTAGATGATTTTATTTATGGCCCGCAGGCCAAGCTGCCGCAAACTACCCGCGACAACAAGGCACACAACACCCTGTTTGCCCTGCCGCTTATTTTGGGCGTTTTTGGTTTGTTCTTCCACTACTATCGCCACCGGCAAGATTTTATTGTCAACCTGTTGTTGTTCTTCTTTACCGGCATGGCCATTGTGCTATACCTGAACCAGGCCGGCAACCAGCCCCGCGAACGTGACTATGCCTATGTAGGTAGTTTTTATGCATTTGCCGTGTGGATTGGCCTGGCGGTACCGGCGCTGGTGCACCTGGCTACCAAGCGTGATGACAAGCTGCTGCAGCGCATCCTGATCTCGGCCGGTATCGTGTATTTGGTAGCGGCCATGGCCGGCAGCATTGCTACAGGCACCGGTACTGCCTTTGTAGGCCTGGCCCTGCTGGGTGCAGTGGGCACAGCAGTAGTAGCCGGCTTGTACTACGCTGCCCGGGCGCTGAAGAGCGAAGCTATCATTGTAAAAGCAAGTGTGGCCCTGTGTACCCTGGCGGTGCCTGTAATAATGGCGGCGCAAGAATGGGACGACCACGACCGCAGCCGCAAAACAATGGCCCCCGATCTGGCCGTAGATTATCTGGAAAGCTGTGCCCCCAATGCCATCCTGTTCAGCTTTGGCGATAATGATACCTACCCGCTGTGGTATGCGCAGGAGGTAATGGGTATTCGCCGCGATGTACGGGTGATCAACTATAGTTTGCTGGGCATCGACTGGTACATTAATCAGCTGCGCTACAAGGTAAACGACAGCCCGCCGATAGATGTGGTATGGAGCCTGGAGCAGATAGAGGGCGACAAATTGAACTACGCTTTTTATGATCCGCGGCCGGGCTACGAAGGGCCACAGGACCTGCACATGGTGCTAAAAGATTGGCTGGGATCGAACGACGCACAGCGCATGTACAATGCCGATGGCGAGTTGATACCGGTATATCCTACCAATAATTTCTTCATCCCGATTAATAAAGATCAAGCCATTAAAAACGGCATGGTAAATGCCGCCGATGCACCGAAGGTGGTAGATAGTATTCGCTTTCAGGTAGGCAAGCAGGTGATGCTGAAAAATGATTTGGCTGTGCTGGCAGTACTGGCCGGCAACCACGATAAGCGCCCCATCTATTTTACCAGCAAGTTCGAAGAGCTCGGCTTTGCACCCTACCTGCGCCGCGATGCGATGACGTATCGGTTTGTACCGTTGGTAAACGCAGATGTGAATATGCCGTGGAGCTACGATAAGATGATGAAGCAGTTCAAATTTGGCAACGCTGAAACGGCAGGTGTGTACTTTGACGAAGAAAACCGCCGCCACCTGAACAGCCTGCGCATGGCCTATGCCGATGTAGCGGTAGCCCTGGCTACCAGTGGCCAAAAGGACAGTGCACAAAAGCTGCTGCAGCGGGTAGATAAAATGATGAATGAGCAAAATATGCCTTATGGCCTGAGTAGCCGGTATGCCATGCACAACCAGGCCAGTATGATGCTGCTGGAAGCTGCCTACCGTGCCGATGACAAAGCGCTGGCCGGCAAAATAGGCGGTGCCCTGCGCAAGCACCTGCAGGAAGAGCTGGCCTACTTCGAAGCTATTGGGGAAAAGCGGGCGGAACGTATGCAAAATGAAATACAACGTTCGCAATACATGCTGCAAATGCTGGGCCAGTTGGAACAGTTTATGAAGCAGCAGGCCAACCCCGAGCGCCCCGCGGGCATCGGTGGCGATACAGCTAATTAACGGCTCACTTGCGTGTTCATCAAAAGATAGTCAGCGCCCCGGCAACAAAGGCCGGGGCGCTTTTTTTTAGTAAATAAGTGGCAACAGCCGCCAGGTGTGCTGTTGGTAGCTGCCATAGTCAGCAAAGGCCTTCCGCAGCAGGCTCTCTTCAAACCTTATTTTGAGTAACAGGATGATAAGCAACAGCAGCCACAGCAGCCCGCGCCACCAGGCCCAGGGTGCCGGCAGGTAGGCGGCCGTGCCCAACAGTACCGCTGTATACAGCGGATGCCTGATATAGGCGTAGATACCGTGCTGCAGCAGCTTTGCCCCAGTAGCCGGCTCTGGAAATACCGATAGGCGGGAGCGCCGAAATGCCAATAGCGCCGCTATCAGTACCAGTGCAGCTATCAGTAGTAGTAGCAGGCCGGTGCTGCTATGCGGCCAGCATCTGCCACTCCACACCAGGCTTACTATGCATAGCATTTGGGCGGCTACCAGTGTTTTCGAAAAAAGAGAAACTCGCATGCAGGTGGCGGATAGATACAAGGCCTGTGGCAGGGCAACCAATTGGGTCGGGCTGCGTTATTAATGATACCTTCGAAGGTAACACGCTTTATTATGCTCGGTCATCGGTTTACGGGCTTTGATCCTGATCAACAAGGCAAGCCACGTTTCGAGCAACTGCTCGACTTATTCATGCAACTGCTCACCTATACCAATGGGGATGTAAGCGAAGCCATGAGCTGGATGAACGAGCTGGATAAAAAGTACCAGCTGACAGATGGCGACTACGGCATGGGCGATTTTATTGACGACTTGCGGAGCAAAGGCTACATCAGCGAAGACCAACAGAATGGCGAAATAAAGATTACGCCTAAAACAGAACAGGGCATCCGCAAGCGCAGCCTCGAAGAGATTTTTGGCAAGCTGCGCAAAACAAAATCGGGGAATCACCAAACATTCAAGCCCGGCGTGGGTGATGAAATAAACCCCGAAACCAAGCCATTTCAGTTTGGCGATACGTTGGAGCAAATCGATTTTACCGAAAGCATCCGCAATGCGCAGATCAACCACGGCATTGATAGCTTCCGGATGCACGAAGATGATTTGCAAATAAGGGAAACCGATTTCAAAACGCAAACGTCGACGGTGCTGATGATCGACATCAGCCACTCGATGATATTATACGGCGAAGACCGCATTACACCCGCCAAAAAAGTGGCCATGGCGCTCAGCGAACTCATCACCACCCGCTATCCCAAAGACACGCTGGATATAGTGGTGTTTGGCAATGATGCCTGGACGGTAGAGATCAAAGACTTGCCTTACTTACAGGTGGGTCCGTATCATACCAATACAGTAGCCGGCCTCGAACTGGCGATGGAAATATTGCGCAAGCGCAAAAATCCGAACAAGCAAATTTTCATGATTACCGATGGCAAACCTACCTGCCTCAAAGTGGGTAAGCGCTATTACAAAAACAGCTTCGGTATCGATCGGAAGATTTTTACCCGCTGCCTGAACCTGGCCGCTCAGTGCAAAAAGCTGAAGATTCCGATTACCACCTTTATGATTGCCACCGATCCTTATCTGCAACGCTTCGTCACTGAGTTTACCGAAACCAATAACGGTAAAGCTTTTTTTGCCAGCCTCGATAAACTGGGCGCTTTCATTTTCCGAGATTTTGAGAGTGGCAAGCGGAAGACGGTGTACTGAGGTAGAGGGCGAGGTTGAGGTCAAGATCAAGATTAAGGTCGAGGTCAAGATCAAGGTTGAGAGTATAT
>JALOMC010000130.1 GCA_025455665.1 Chitinophagaceae bacterium
CACCACGTAGCGGCCGGCCAGCGCATGCTGTACCAGCAGTTCATTGATGCTGGCTTGCGGGGTACTTTGTTGGCGGCGGCATTGTTTGCCTACGGGTATGATGATGGCCTGCGGAGCAAACTGCTCCACAATAGCGGGGTTGGTAAGGCGATCTGCAAGCACCACATCGGCTTGCTGCAAATGCCGGACGGCTTTCAGTGTCAATAGTTCGGGGTCGCCGGGGCCAGCGCCAATAATGGCGACCTGCGGTGCTAAAAAGGAGGAGGCTGGCATAAAGATGGGTCACTAAAATGGTGAACAAAAACGGGGTACGGAAAGGGACGGCAGCAGGGAAGTAGTTGCTATTGAATCATGCAGGCACCCACGGTTACGTTGCTGGTTTCATCGATGAGGATGGCGCCGCCATTGGCACGCAGTGCTGCATAGCTATCATACGCCAACGGTGTCGCGGTGCGGATCACAGCTTTCACTACTTCATTCAGTTTTACACTGCCATCAAACGCCGTATTATCCAGCGTATTCACGTCTATTTTGTAGGCTATTTCCTTTACCACGGCCCGTACACGGGTGCTGTTCAGTTGCAGCTGGTATTTATTGCCGGTCAGTAGCGGTTTGCTATCCATCCAGCACATCAGCACGGTTACTTCGTTGCTCACCTGCGGCAGTTGCTGGCTGGGCACTATCAGGTTGCCGCGGCTTACATCCACATCATCAGCCAGGTGCAGCACCACGCTTTGCGGGGCCCAGGCTTCCTCTACATCTTGCAGGTTGTGTTCTATACGGCTGATGGTGCTTTCGATGCCGGCGGGCAGTACGGTTACTTTATCACCCCTGCGATAGACGCCACTTACAATTTTGCCTGCGTAGCCGCGGTAGTCGTGCAGTGCTTCGGTTTGGGGGCGAATGACGTATTGTACGGGAAACCTGCCGAGATCATGATTTACATCCTGGCTTACCTCTATTTGTTCAAGGTGCTCCAGTAGCGGCCGCCCCTGGTACCAGGGCATGTTGCCGGAGGCTTCTACAATGTTGTCGCCATCCAGCGCACTAATGGGGATATAGGTTACATCCTTCAGGCCGAGTTTCTCCGCTATTTGCGCATAGTCAATCACAATGTTGTTGTACACATCGGCTGAGTAGCCTGCCAAATCCATTTTGTTGATAGCCACCACTACATGCGGAATGCGCAACAGCGATGCGATGATGCTGTGGCGGCGGGTTTGCTCCACTACGCCCTGGCGTGCATCTATCAGGATAATGATGAGTTCTGAGTTGCTGGCGCCGGTCACCATATTGCGGGTGTACTGTATATGGCCGGGAGCGTCGGCAATGATGAACTTGCGCCGGGGAGTACTAAAGTACTTGTAGGCTACATCAATGGTGATGCCTTGTTCCCGCTCGGCCCGCAAGCCATCGGTCAGCAATGCCAGATCTATATCGCCATTCGCTTTGTTTTTTGTTTGGCGCTCTATGGCCTCCAGTTGATCGGCCAAAATACTTTTACTATCGTACAGCAGCCGACCAATGAGGGTGCTTTTGCCGTCATCAACGCTGCCAGCTGTTATAAAACGCAATAGGTCCATCTTAAATCTTGTATTAGCCCTTTTTAGGGATGGGGGTTAGAAATATCCGTTCTTCTTTCGGTCTTCCATAGCAGCCTCGGTTACCCGGTCATCTATGCGTGTTTCGCCACGTTCGCTGATGCGGGTGGCAATGATTTCGTTCACCACTTCATCCAATGTGCTGGCCTGGCTTTCCACGGCTGCGGTACAGGTCATGTCGCCTACGGTGCGGTAGCGTACCTTTCTGGTTTCTATTACATCGGTAGGTTCCAATTGAATGAAGTCGCTCACCGCTATCAGTTGGTCTTCGTGCACCAGCACTTCCCGTTCGTGCGAAAAGTAGATGGAAGGCAGCGGAATATTTTCGCGGCGGATGTAGTTCCACACATCCAGTTCCGTCCAGTTGCTGATGGGAAACACCCGCACATTTTCGCCTTTCTGAATCTTGCCGTTGTAGGTGCTCCATAGTTCAGGCCGTTGCGATTTCGGATCCCATTCGCCAAACTCGTTTCGAACGCTGAATACCCGCTCTTTTGCCCGGGCTTTTTCTTCATCGCGGCGGGCTCCTCCAATGCAGCAGTCAAATTCGAACTCTTCAATGGTTTCAAGCAGGGTATAGGTTTGCAGTGCATTGCGACTGGCAAACTTGCCTTTGGGCTCGGTCAGGTGTTGGCGCTGTATGGTATCGGCTACCTGGCGTACAATCAGGCGTTCGCCAATCCGCTGCGCCAGTTCATCACGAAACTGCAAAGCCTCCGGAAAGTTGTGGCCGGTATCGATATGTACCAGCGGAAATGGAAACGGACCCGGCCGAAAAGCTTTAAGTGCCAGATACACCAGTGTGATGGAGTCTTTGCCACCGCTGAATAACAGGGCTGGCCTTTCAAACTGGCCTGCCACTTCCCGCATAATGTGGATGGCTTCGCTTTCCAGTTGATCGAGGTAGTCAGAATAGTAACGACTCATGTTTGTTGCATTAAGTTCACGTAAAAAGTGAACAATCATTGTAAAAAAATATCAGGAAGCGTGTACGTGCAGTCCGCACTCTTTTTTACTGGCATCTTCCCACCACCAGCGGCCGGCTCTGAAGTCTTCGCCCGGCTGCACTGCCCGGGTACAAGGGGCGCAGCCAATGCTTACAAATCCTTTTTCGTGCAGGGGGTTGGCTGGTATACCGTTGGCTTTTATAAAGGCTTTTAATTCATCGGTAGTCCAGTGCAGCAGCGGATGGTACTTCCAAATTTGGTTGGCCGCATCCCATTCCAGTTGCTGCATATCGTGCCGGTTGGGCGAGTGGGCTGCCCTGATGCCCGTAATCCACACCTGCTTGCCAGCCAATGCTTTTTTCAGCGGTACTACTTTTCGCAGATGGCAACATTGCTGGCGCAGCGCCACCGATTCGTAAAAGGCGTTGGGCCCGTGGCTGCCCACAAAAGCCTGAAGCGCTTGCTCTTCGGGGTAAAAGGCGTCGATGCGGACAGCATACTTTTCCAGCGTGGCTGCCCAGGTACTGTAGGTTTCGGCAAACAGCCGGCCCGTATCAAGCGTAAAGAGCCCAATGGGCAAGCCGAGGCTGCTGATTAAATGCGTAATGGCCTGGTCTTCCCAACTAAAGCTGGTAGACAAGACCACCCTGCCAGGGTAGGCAGCCGCCAGCCGTTGCAACGAACCTGCCGGGTCGTTGACATCGATCATGGAAGTAAGAATAGCCGCCTCGGGCGCTGATGAGATGCTCATGCTGACGATATAGTTTACAGTTTCTCACACGCAACACTACGTGTACCAGGTACCATGCGCCGCTGCTGCGGTACAGGTGACCTCGCACTTTTTAGTGCCCTGTCGCCAGTGCATCAAGTTCAGATAATCGTATTAGCAGTGTAAAAGTAAAAGGCAGGGCCGGCTTGCCCAAAAAAATTTCTACCAAAATAGTGAACATTAAAAGGAGAGAAAGGCCGGAATGCCGGAAAAGCAAGCGGGTAAAGGGTTTCCGGCGTTTGCGAAGCTTTTGCAAAAAAGAATTTTATTCTGTTTGCGCCCTTCGTTTACACTTTTTTCAGAAATTTTTTTTGGAAGTTCGAAAGGCAGGCATTTACATTTGCGTCAGTTCTTTCAAAACAACTTATCAAGAAAGGCAGAGGGATATGGCCCGTTGAAGCCTTGGCAACCCTACCAGATTTCTCACCTGGTAGAAGGTGCCAACTCCATCCTGAACAGCTTGCTACGGCGGGCTGTCCGGAGAGAGATAAGTCAGAGATCAAGTTTGATTTTAAATCGTATTAGCATACCAATCAAGCTCATCCTGACTTACCGGATGGGCTTTTTTTGTACCCCTGCCCCAGGGTTTCCGACCTTGGGCTGGGATCAATAGCCGGTGCGTGTGGCACGGCCGGCAATGAAGCGCATCCGTTAAGTCGTTTATTCCTCTCTGATAAGTTTTTGAAGCGGCCCTCACCCGGCTTTCTCCCGCAGGCCAATCACCTGTGCCTGCGGGAGAATGGGTGGCAAATCCATCATTCAAAAAAAACAAACAAAACACCATGAGCCAGCTACGATTTGAAACCCTGCAACTGCATGCAGGTCAGCAGATTGATCCAACTACCAAAAGCCGTGCGGTGCCTATTTATCAAACTACCTCTTATGGGTTTGACAATGCCGAGCATGCCGCCAATCTTTTTGGCCTCAAAGCTTTTGGCAATATCTATACCCGCATTATGAACCCCACCACCGATGTGTTTGAGCAACGCATTGCCGCATTAGAAGGCGGCGTAGCGGCGCTGGCAGTGGGTAGCGGACAGGCCGCACAATTTCTGGCACTCAACAATATTCTGCAGGCAGGCGACAATTTTGTGACCACCTCGTACCTGTACGGCGGCACTTACAATCAGTTCAAAGTATCATTCAAGCGCTTAGGTATCGAAGCTCGTTTTGCCGAAGGCGATAGTGTAGAAAGCTTTGCGAAGCTGATTGATGCCAATACCAAAGCGCTTTACCTCGAAACAATTGGTAACCCCCGCCTGAATATTCCGGATTTTGAGGCATTTGCCAAATTGGCCAACGACTATAACCTGCCGCTGATAGTAGATAACACGTTTGGCGCCGGCGGTTATTTCTTTCAGCCACTGAAGCATGGCGCCCATGTGGTGGTGGAAAGTGCTACCAAATGGATTGGCGGCCATGGCACCAGCATTGGCGGCGTTATTGTAGATGGTGGCAACTACGATTGGGGCAACGGCAAGTATCCACAATTCAGCGAGCCCAGCGAGGGCTACCATGGCCTTGTGTTCAAAGATGTATTTGGGGTAAATAATCCGCTGGGTCTGCCCAACATTCAATTTGCCATTCGTGCCCGGGTAGAAGGGCTGCGGGATTATGGCTCGGCGCTTTCTCCGTTCAATTCATTCCTGCTGCTGCAAGGGCTGGAAACACTGAGCCTGCGGGCGCAGCGCCATGCCGACAACGCGTTGGCATTGGCCCAGTGGCTGGAGCAACATCCGCAGGTAGAATATGTGCTGTACCCCGGCCTGCCCGGCAGTCCCTACCATCAGCTGGCTAGCAAGTATTTGCAAAATGGATTTGGCGGCGTACTGCAGGTAGGTCTCAAAGGTGGCAAAGAGAAAGCTGCGAAGTTTATAGACAGCCTGCAACTGGCCAGCCATCTGGCCAATGTGGGCGATGCCAAAACATTGGTGATTCATCCTGCCAGCACCACCCACGAGCAGTTGAGCGAAGCCGAGCAAGTGGCCAGTGGTGTGCTGCCTGCACAGGTACGGGTAAGCGTTGGTATCGAACATATTGAGGATATCAAGGCCGACTTTCAGCAGGCGTTTGATAAGGTATACCAGCCTGCGCATGTATTGAACTAAGTATTTGCTGCCACAAAGACCCGAAGCATTCTTTCTTTGGGTCTTTGTGGCATTACTACCGGGTAGCAAGTGATTGTAATAATAAAATGAAGGAAGGAAGCAAACAGCAAGAAGCAATAGCAACTGAAGCCGGGCCGAGGCAGTCGGTGCTGCCCTGCGAAACCAAGATTTTTCGGGTACCGCAAGACCTGTGTTCACCAGCCGAAAAGCTGAAATGGAAAGGCTTTGCGCTGGAATCGGGTCGCAAGCTGGAAGGCTATCACCTGGCTTACAGTACTTGTGGGAAGCTGAATGCAGATCGTAGCAACGTCGTCTGGATTTTTCATGCCCTGACTGCCAATAGCGAACCCCGCGAATGGTGGAGCGGCCTGGTTGGTCCCGGCAAGCTGTTTGATCCGGCAAAGCATTTTATTGTATGCGTCAACACGCCCGGTAGCTGCTATGGCAGCATCGGCCCGCTGGATGTGGACCCTGCTACCGGCAAGCCTTTCTACCATCATTTTCCTTTCTTCACCACCCGCGACCTTGTCCGCAGTTACGAGCCACTCCGGCGCTTTTTGGGTATCGAGAAAATTTGGGTGGGCATTGGTGGCAGCATGGGCGGACAGCAACTGCTGGAATGGGCCATCGAATCGCCTTCGCTGTTTCAGCACATCATTCCCATCGCTACCAATGCGCAGCACTCGCCGTGGGGCATTGCGTTTAATACAACGCAGCGCATGATTATTGAAGCCGATGGCACATGGCCACAACAGCAGCCAAATGCCGGCATCAGCGGAATGAAAGCCGCAAGAGCCATGGCACTTGTTTCTTACCGTAGTTACGAAGGGTATCAGCTGACACAGGCTCGCAACAACAGTCAATGGCAGATTACCAACAGCGGCGAGGACAAAGGCGGTGCCGCCTCTTACCAGCGCTACCAGGGCGAAAAACTGGCGAAGCGATTCAATGCCTTCAGCTACTACACGCTTACCAAAACCATGGATAGCCACAATGTGGGCCGCGGCAGAGGATCGGTAGAAGATGCGTTGCGGGAAATAAAAGCGAAGACCATGGTGATAGGCATCGACAGCGATGTATTGTTTCCATTGAGTGAGCAAGCATTTCTGGCGAGGAATATTTCCGGGGCCGTGCTGGAAACCATCAGTAGCTCTTTCGGACACGATGGATTTTTACTGGAGTTCGCTTCGATTGAGCAACACATTCAAAAGTTTTTGGAAGAATAGCTGGTTCAAAAGTTCAAGGGTTCAGAAGCTCAAAAGTTGAGGAGCTTTTCGACATCAGACATCAGACATCAAAAAATCAAC
>JALOMC010000131.1 GCA_025455665.1 Chitinophagaceae bacterium
GAAGCCAGAGCTGCGGAAACCGACAGCCACTAAAGAGCCGGTGCCACAGGCAGCACCCACTCTACCTGTCCAAATTCAAACTGATATTCGTCGAGGCTGCCAGCTATCAACAAGCCTTGTTCGTTTACCCGCTTTATAGGGTATAGGCCTACACTATTTTGTTGCTTCAGCCGGTGCTGCTGCCCGGCACCGTAGAGCAATCGGTTATACTCGGCCAATATTTGTGGCCAGCCGCCAGGCTCTAATAGCTGTAGCCAGCGCTGCTGTACAAACTGGCAAAGACTTTGGCCAAGCTCCTCGGTATGGTAGCGCCGCCCCGATACCAGCGCCATTGAAGTAGGGTTGGGCAAACCGGGGTCGAAATGCGTAGAATTGACATTGATGCCTACACCGGCAATGGCCCATCGCCACTGACCTGACTGAAAAACATTCTCAATGAGAATACCACCTGCCTTTCTGTCACCCCAATAAATATCGTTCGGCCATTTTATTTTCCAGCCCGGATGCGTGTGGTGCTCCACAAAATGGGCCACCCCCAGTGCCACTGCCGCTATCAGCCTGAAAGTGTGGCTGGCAGCTAATTGGCGGGGCTCCAGCACGATGCTCAGTTGGATGTTTTCGCCGGCGGCACTCCACCACTGGCGGCCCCGCTGCCCCCTGCCCTGCGTTTGTGCATGGGCAAAAAACACCTGACCATGAGCAGCCATTCCTTCACGTACCAGCTCCATGGCATACATGTTGGTACTGTCTATTGTGTCAAAAACCTCAAAAGAATGTCCGATGCGGCGTGGGTTCATCCGGTGTGTTGGCTAATTTTGAAGCGAAATTAGCAGAACGGGTGTAGAGAATCCGGATATCTTGCCAAACAGTACATTCAGCGTTTCTTGTTTAAAAAAGTGATTTTGTATTGAGCCAGTTGAAAGCAACCAAGTCTGACAGCCGCAGCAGCCGGCACCTCTCCAGGCAATCCAGGTTATTCAAGAGTATCTTAACAGGCATTTTTGATAAGAAAGCCGAGTCGGTGGTATCGTTGGATTTGAGGAAGATACACGAAGCGGTCGCTGATTTTTTTGTGATATGCGAGGCCAGCACAGCCGTGCAGGTAAAAGCCATAGCCGATAGTGTGCAAGACAAAGTGAAGGCCGACACTGGTGAAATACCTTACCGCGTAGAAGGCCAGCAACATGGCAAATGGGTACTCATCGACTTTGTAAACGTAGTAGTGCATGTGATGCACCCCGAACAGCGGGCTTTTTACCAGCTGGAAGAAATGTGGAGCGATGCGCCTTTGACCGAACATACCCCCGACCATACTCACCCATAACCGCAGCTGAATTTTAGAAGTTTGAAAGCAACTTTATCCGGCTGCAAAACATTATACCAAGTCCTGTTTTCCTTTTTTTAACCCCCTTTTTCAGACCGACGAAGTACAACTGAGCATATGCTACCTGAAGAGAAACAAAACAGCAATCAAAATAAACCTCCCTTTCTGCGCAACAGTGGTGGCGAAGAAAAGGGCGGCAAAAAGGGTCCCCGCTTCAGCCTTTACTGGATTTATGCCGCTATTGTGGTCATTCTGCTGGGCTTCAACTATTTCAACAGCGGCAGCGATGCGCTGAAGACGGATAAGAAGTCCTTTTTGGAAGAAATGTACAAGCCCGGCGATGTAGAGAAAGTGTTTCAGGTGCGCAACAAGCTGCTGGTACAGATCTACATCAAACCAGCCTCGCTTGAAAAACCTTACTACAAGGGCAAGTTTAAAAATGCGTATGCGGTGGCCAATAAAAAAGGCCCCCATTTCGAGTTTAAGGTAACCAGCTGGGATGCCTGGGACAAAGAGTTGGGAGACTTCAGGACGGCCAACAACCTGCCCACGCTGATGATAGAAACCGATGACGTGGCCGAATGGGTAGGTCCGCTGATGCAAACCCTCGTGACCATCGGGCTGTTTGTGCTGTTTTTTGTGCTGATGATGCGCAAAATGGGCGGCGGCGCTGGCGGTGGCGGCGGTCCCGGTGGCATTTTCAGCATTGGCAAAAGCCGGGCCCAATTGTTTGATAAAGACATGAAAGTGAACGTCACTTTTGCCGATGTGGCCGGCCTGGACGAAGCCAAGGTAGAGGTGATGGAAATTGTGGACTTTCTGAAAAATCCCAAAAAGTACACGGCGCTGGGTGGCAAAATACCCAAGGGCGCCCTGCTGGTAGGCCCGCCCGGCACCGGTAAAACCCTGCTGGCCAAGGCGATGGCCGGCGAAGCCAAAGTGCCTTTTTTTAGCCTGAGTGGTAGCGATTTCGTAGAAATGTTTGTAGGCGTAGGTGCCAGCCGCGTACGCGACCTGTTTAAGCAGGCCCGCGAAAAGGCTCCTTGTATCATTTTCATCGATGAAATTGATGCCATTGGCCGGGCCCGCGGCCGCAATGCCATCATGAGCAATGATGAACGCGAAAACACCCTGAACCAATTGCTGGTAGAAATGGATGGCTTTGGAGGCGATACGGGCATCATCATTTTGGCCGCTACCAACCGACCCGATGTATTGGACAGCGCCTTGTTGCGCCCCGGCCGTTTCGATCGGCAGATCAGCATTGACCGGCCCGATGTAACCGGCCGTGAGCAGATCTTTAAAGTGCACCTGAAGCCCATCAAAGTGAGCCAAACGCTCGACATTCATAAGCTGGCCGAGCAAACACCGGGCTTTGCCGGGGCCGATATTGCCAACGTGTGCAACGAGGCAGCCCTGATAGCAGCCCGCAAAGGCAAAGACGCGGTGGACATGAGCGACTTTCAGGATGCCATTGACCGGGTAATTGGTGGCCTGGAGAAAAAGAACAAACTCATCAGCGCCGAGGAAAAAGAAATCATAGCCTACCACGAAGCCGGCCATGCCATTTGCGGCTGGTACCTGGAGCATGCATATCCGCTGCTGAAAGTAACCATTGTGCCCCGTGGCACTGCGGCGCTGGGCTATGCACAGTACACGCCCAAAGAGCAATACCTGTACAACACCGATCAGCTGATGGACCAGATTTGTATGACGCTGGGCGGTCGTGCATCCGAGGAAATCTTTTTTGGTAAAATAAGCACTGGCGCCAGCAATGACCTGCAGCAGATAACACGGACCGCCTATGGCATGGTAACGGTGTACGGCATGAATGAAAAGATTGGCAATGTGAGCTATTACGACCCCAACGCTGACCAAACATTTACCAAGCCCTACAGCGAGGAAACCGGTAAGATGATAGACGAAGAAGTGCGACAGCTGATTGATAAAGCTTATCAACGCACCAAAGGCCTGCTAACCGACAAAAAAGTAGAAGTAGAAAAGCTGGCCAAAGCCCTGTTGGACAAAGAAGTACTGTTTCAGAGCGATGTAGAAGACCTGATTGGCAAGCGGCCCTTTGAAATCAAGCATCCGGTGCACATTGTAGACAATGATTTGCCGGCTTCGCATGTCATTCATCCCGCCAGCGACGAGCAGCCTGCTACCGATAGCGAAACACCTACCCCCACTACCGAACCAGCATAAGCAACCGAAAAAGCGCCATGGCCGACGCCAAGCAACAGATACTTTCCACCCTCGAACAGGCATTGAAGCACTCAGTGCCTGTTCCTTTTCCTGAAGTGCAGCAGGTGCCTGCCAGCAGCGTGCTGCCCACGCTGCAGCAGCAGCCCGAGCAAGACCTGGCCGTGCTGTTTGCCAGCCAGTTTACAGCTATGCAAGGGCAGTTTTCGTTTTGTGCCAGCTGGCAGGAATGCCGCCAGCAGCTGCACATACTGGGGCAGCACAAAGGCATCGGCCGCTGGCACTGCGCCGACGATGCATTGGTACAGCGACTAACCCAACAAGGCCACTGGCCGGGTGGCTGGCACCCCACTGTACCCGACAGCCATGCGTCCATTACCGGTGCCGAATACCTGATAGCCCGCACCGGCAGCCTGTTGCTCAGCAGCACTGCTTCGGCCGGACGCGTACCCAGCGTGTATAGTCCCATTCATATTTGTATAGCCCGTACCAGCCAGTTGGTATACGATATAGCCGATGCCCTGCTATTGATGCAGGAGCGATATGGGAAGCAACTACCCTCTCAGATATCGCTGGCTACCGGCCCCAGCCGCACGGCCGATATTGAGAAAACACTGGTAACTGGCGTGCATGGCCCCAAGGAAGTTTTCTGTTTTTTAATTGATGAAGCGTAGGTTAATTGACCATGGTGCCGGACCTTTAGGGCACAACTAGAATGAGTATGTCGCACCCGCCGATGTGTCACCGGATTTTTGTGTATGGCTCGCTGCGGAAAGGCTTCAATAGCCCTGCCTACCAATACATCAGCCAGTATTTCGATTTTGAAAGCAATGGCCGCATTAATGGGAGGCTGTACGACCTGGGCGAATACCCGGCTGCCGTGCCCGACACAGGCGATGCCTTTATCATTGGCGAGTTGTACTGCATCAGGCGAACCGAAGAATTTGAATGGGCGCTGGCACAACTGGACGACTACGAAGGCATACACGAAGACGAAGATGGACCGGCGCACTACCGCCGCGAACTGGTAATGGTGCACCTGCCCGATGGCAGCGAGCAGCAGGCATGGGTGTACTGGTACGCCCGCAGTGTAGAAGGCAAACCATGGCTACCCAGCGGCGATGTATTGGACTATCGACCGGGCACCAACCGGTAGGCTGGCATGGCTGCCCGCCATAAATTTGCCCCCATGCAGTTGGCCCCCGGCAAAAAAGTTTATTTCCTCTCCGATTTTCACCTGGGAGCACCGCACTACCATGCCAGCCGCCAGCGAGAAGACCGGCTGGTGCGTTTTCTGAAAAAAGTACAAGCCGATGCGTCGGCTGTCTTCATCGTAGGCGACATGTTCGACTTTTGGTACGAATACAAGTACGTAGTGCCCAAAGGCTATGTGCGGCTGCTGGGCCAATTGGCCGCCATGACCGATGCAGGCGTTGAAGTACATTTTTTTGTGGGCAATCATGACATGTGGATGAAAGACTACTTTCAGCAAGAACTGAATATGCCCGTTTATTTTGAACACCGCAGCTTTCAGTTGGGCCAGCATTCATTTTACATTGCCCACGGCGATGGCCTGGGCCCCGGCGACCATGGCTACAAACTGCTGAAAAAAGTGTTTCGCAATCCGATATGTCAATGGCTATTTGGTATGCTGCCGCCGGTAGTGGGTATGGGCCTCGCCAATTTTTTTAGTCGCAAAAGCCGTGAAGCCGTTACAGAACACGAGAAAAAATTTTTAGGCGCCGATAAAGAATGGCTGATGATACACAGCCGCGAGGTGCTGCTGCAGCAGCACTACGATTATTTTGTTTACGGCCATCGGCATGTACCAGGCATACACGATTTGCCCGGCAATAGTCGTTATGTCAACCTCGGCGACTGGGTGCTTCATTTTACCTACGCCGTATACGATGGTCAGCGCTTGCTGCTTGAAAAATATGAGGAATGAAACGGCCAACCTGCATACTGCTGATAACCGCCTGCCTGGCAGTACAGGTAGCCGCTGCACAAACCACCACGGCCGCCGGTGCTAAGCGTAGCCTGCAGGTGCAGCCTGAGCGGAGCTGGCCCGATACCCTCACCGATTTTGAGGTAGATAACCTGGGCAACCTGTACCTCATCAGCCAACAGCAACAAATAAAGAAGCTGGATAACCGATATGACTCCATAGCCACCTTTAATGAAGTACGCAGCTTTGGCAGTCTGCACAGTGTAGATGTAAGCAATCCTTTGCGCATTATACTGTGGTACAAAGACCAGGGCACCCTGCTGTTGCTCGATCGGTTTATGAACCGACGCAGTACCCTCGATCTGCGACAGGCAGGCATCTTGCAATGCAATGCCATCGGGCAAAGCTTTGACAACAATATTTGGGTATACGACGACCTGATGGCCCGGGTCATAAAAATAGACGAAGCCGGAAGCATCATTCAAGAATCGCCCGACCTCCGAATCTTGTACGAGCAGCCGCCGCATCCGCACAAGCTCGAAGACTTTAATAGACAACTTTATGCCTACGATAGCCTGAGCGGGTTACTGCTGTTTGACTATTTTGGCGCTGTACAAAAGCGCCTGCCTTATAAAGGTTGGCAACAAATACAAGGGCATGGCCGGGGTATTTTAGCCGTAGGCAATGGGCAGATCAGTTTTTTGCATAGCAATGGAATAGATAGCAATGAGTGGCTACTGCCAACAGCTTGGACCAACATTCGCAAAATCAGATTCTTCCAACAAAAAGTATATGTGCTGATGGGCCAACGACTCTTCAGTTATCGGCTGCTGGAATCATTGGAATAATTTTATTGAACATGGATCGCATACTGAACCGGGTTTTCCTCGATAATAGTATTGGCAGCTACCTCACTTCGCTCGGTATTATAGTTGCCGTGTTATTGTTTCGGCGGCTACTGTCCAAGGCGGCAGCGCTGCTCATTGCCAGGCTTATCACCAGCAAAAACCGCCCATTCGATCGGGTCAAATTCAAGGAACTGGTACTGGCACCCATCGACCTGTTTCTGGTGGTGCTGGCTATCATCATCGCTTTTCACCGGCTGCACATGCCAGCGGTGCTCAATATCAGTTTGTACAAGGCCAGCCTGCATGGCATCATCGAAGCATTGGCCCGCGGCGTTCTGATCGGCAGCTTCATCTGGCTTTGCAACCGCATCATT
>JALOMC010000132.1 GCA_025455665.1 Chitinophagaceae bacterium
CAGCTGCAGGCTGGTATCAAAGCTGGCGTCTGCGGCATTGGGGTAGTAGCTGCCAGTGGCTTTTGGCTGTTTCAGCAAAATGGCATTGTTGCGGTTGAAAAGCGGACTGGGCGAAATATAGATGCGGTCGGTCCAGCGGGCATTGGCAGCCGTTAGTGCGCCTGTATTGCGCACCCTGTATGCCACACTAATATTGCTACCGCTAAAGGTGGTAGCCGGCAGGTTCACTTCTTCTACCCGCAGGTCGGGCGTAGGCGTTAGCTGTACCTGCACGGGCTGGCTGGCTCGCAGCGTATCATTGGCCACGCTCATTTGCAGCGGTGCATTGGACCCCGCCGGAAAATTGCTGATCACATACACATAGTACGGACCGCTGAAGTTGATGGGTATTTGAAAATCAATCTGGTTGCTGTATTGCTGGCCACTATCCAGTGCCCGCACATTGGGCAGGCTGGCGGCCAGCAGTGGGCGCAGCGGAAATTCGCCCTGGCTCCAGTTTCTGGGTTGCACCTGTGGCGGCCGGGTAAAATTGGGCATCGTGTCAAACGACAGGAATACGGCATCGGTCCAGCTTTGGCTGGTCACCGTATTGCCTGGGCCATTGTTTTTTACCGTCCATTGTATCCGAATGGTTTCGCCGCTGTTGGCAGTGGCAGGTGCTTGTACCTGCGTTACGGCCAGATCGGGCAGTGGCCGCAGCCGGAAGCTTTGTACCGCACTGGCTGTTTGCAGGCAGGCATTGCGGCTTACCACCTGCCATTGGTAGGCTTTGTTGAAAGCCACACTGCCCAACGGCAGCGTATAAGCAATGCCGGTCAGGTTGGCGGCTTGTGGCTGTGCTGGCCGGGTGGTGCCGCTGTCCCATACGTATACATCGTAGGTGAGTGCATTGCTGGCGGCACTCCAACTCAGCTGTAGCGGCAGGGTCCAGCCGGTGCTGGCATTGGCGGGCAGCAGGTTAGCCGGCGCAGCTGGAGCTACAGGGTTTATCACCTGCACTACCAGGCTATCAGTAGCAGTAGGGGCGCCGCAGTTGGCTTGTCCGCTCACCAGCAGGGTATAAGTGCCCGGTGTATTCCAGGTAATGTTTACAGTGTTGCTGTTGCCAGCAATGCTGCTGCCATTGCTGAGGCGCCACTGGTAGGTAAGGCCCGGCACAGCGTTGATGGCGTAAGTAGCAGTTTGGCCCGGGCATACAAAAGGTGCGCCGTTGATGCGGTCGAGCTCGGGTACCGACACGCAAAAGCTTTGTGTAACTGGCGTAGCAGGCAAGTAGTTTGTATCGCCCGGTTGGCGTGCCGTAATGCTCACAAGGCCTGCTCCATTTATCAGTACGTTACCAGTATTAATGGTGGCTAGTCCGCTATTGAGCTGGTACAGCAGCGGCAGGCCCGCACTGCTGCTGGCACCTATGGGCACAAAGCCCGGGCTGTGCGGAAATATGGCTGCCGCTATGGGCGGAAACAAAATGGTTTGGGCTGCTTTGCTGATGGTGAAAGTTCGCTCCACGGGTGCTGCCGTGTCGTATACATCGTCGCCTGGCTGAGCGGCTACTATGCGCACCGTACCACTGTGGGTAATGCTGTACACCCCGGCCGTCAGGTTGCCAGGGCCGCTGGCTATTTGCAGTTGTAGCGGCAGGCCTGCACTACTACTGGCATCAATACTGAAAGGGGCATCTCCATATGTTTTATTGCCGGGTGCTGCAAAGCTGATGGTTTGGGGCAATGAGTTGGCTGCAAAACTAATGTCGTTGGATACCGGACTTTGGCCACAACCATTGGCATAGGCTACGGTGTAGGTACCTGCCAGGCGGGCATAGTACCGGGCATCGTTGGCGCCATTAATGATCACGCCATTGCGGCGCCACATGTATTGGGTTACAACCTGTGGCGCAGGTGCGGTTGAGGCTTGCAGCCATCGGCCTGTTTTGCTTAGTGCAGGTGTGGCGCTGGGGGCCGCAGGGCGCACTACTACCAGTTTTGCCACCGAGTTACCAGTGCCACAGGTATTTTGCGATTGGAAAAGAATATTGAAAGTGCCTGCACTGCCAAATGCAATACGGGCCGTATCGCCACTGCGTGAAATGCTGTGCCCGCCACCACTTACAGTTACCTGAAAACTGGTGCCGCTGTCTTTGGTAGTGGGGTAGTACACTACTGCACCGGTACCCAAGCATACCGTATCGGCACCGGCTATTTGAAATGGTTTGGATGGTGCACGAAAAAAGCGGACGCTGACGGTGTTGATGCTGGTATCGGGTGGCAGGCTACCGGTTACCCGTAGTCGGTAGGTTTTGCCTGCGGCAAATACGCCCGGCGCATAGGCCAGTATGGTATCGGGGCCAATGCCTGCTTTGGTACCGAGTACAGGCACAAAGCCTGTAAAACTACCATTGCTGTCGCTCAGTTGTACTGAGAAAGTATTGCCGGCCAGCATCAAAGTATCAAGGCTAAATGGCACCTTGAAATATTGTGCGGCGCAAATGAGCGAATCAACAGTGCCTATTGTAATGATGGGCTTGCGAAGCTGCCGCCGCGAGAAAGTAAGGGGGCCAGATTGACTGACCGGTAAAGCCGAGCGTACCGTGCCGCTGATAGGCGTGCCGGTTGTGCCAGCATTGAGTAGTGTTGTCCACCTGCTGCCATCCCAGCGGGCTATTTGTGCTTTGGTCGGATCAAACAACGGACCACTTCGGCTGCTATCGAAACTCAGTGTTACCTGCACGGGCGAAGTGCCTGTGCGGTCGAGGCGCCAGTATTCTCTGGACGATATATCGCCGAATCCGGTGCTGTAAAGGCTGGTATCAAATCCATCGAGACTGGGGTTTCGCCAGCGATATTCGGCAGTAAAGGTGTCGGCTACGTTGGCAGGCGCTGTAATGCTGATGGGTGCCAGGTGATACCTGGTGCCAGCAATGGTGCCCACCGGGAAGGTGAATGCGTCATCGCCTGTTTTGCGCATTGGCCCCCATACAAAAGATCTGTTGCCGCCAAACTGTACCGAGGCATTATCAGTAAGCGTCAGCCATTTGCCCGCATCCGTTTTTACGATGGATTCCGGGTTCAACAGCTCCAGCTGGGTGTTTACCAGCACCTCATTTTCCAGTTCTAAATAGCCCGCCGTCTTTTGAATTACCAGGCGATTAATAGCGGCGGCATGCGTGCCACTGCTGTAAATGCGCTGAACATTGGTGCCAGTAAACGTGAGGTTATTGATATCAATGCGGCCGGTATTGTTCGTAGTAAAATGCGCATCGCCATATAGCTTCAATGGCTGGCCACCGCCTAATGCTACCGAAATGTCGGCTGTGCTATTGTTGATGACAGTCAGTGTTCCATAAATCTCATCGGCGTTGGGCGATGCATTACTCAGGTAAAACTGGCCATAGTTGCTGTTGTTGGTCATGGTCAGATTGCCCCACACAGTATTGAAAAATGCTGCGCTGCCATCTTGCCTGCCGGCGCTGTCCGAAAGCTCGACATCGCCATCAAAATAGTTGTTTAAAAACTCTGCTTTGCCAAAGTAGTCGCGACAAATAAACCGTCCTTCAATGGTACTGTTGTACACACCCGGACTATCTATCAGTGTGGCAGTTACAATGCCATACCCGCGTATGCTGGCACCCTGCAGCTGTAGTTTGTGTCGAATGTTCAGGTTGAATCCATCTGTTTGCAGTTCGGTGTTGTCCATGTACAGACCGCCAATGCTTACTTGATCTTGCAGCCGTGGCGAAAAGTTGGGTGTTTCCATTATAAACACCCGTGTACAGTTATCGGGCACTTTGTTATTTTGCCAGTTGGCCGGCAGGTTCCACTCGTCACTTTCACTTCCCAGCCAAGTGCTGATGTTTGTGGGGCTGCAGCCAATGGCGATGCCGCAGGCGCTTGTAACGGCATCGATGTTTTCACATCCGGTGGCATTATCGCGTATTTCAGCAGCACCGCCATCGGCCAGGTAGCTGCACAAAAATGGCTCATTGCACACGCTCAGGTTTTGGTTAAAAATGATTTCTGTTTGTTGGTTGGGTTCCACATTATTCAGCACCTGTAGGTCGTCTTTAAAGGCCGACAGATTGCGAAGACTGCCATTGCCTACAATCCGCACAGTGCCATTGATGGTTTGGAGGTTGTGCAGGCCTTGCAAATTGGTCAGCGCATCGTTGTAGTAAATATTGAGGTAGTTGGTTTGGGTAATGCCGCTTAGCTGCGATACATCGGTCAGCAATGGATTGCTGGAAAAGCCCATGCCAAAAGGCGCTGCCGTGAGGTTTTGAAAGCCGGCCAGCGAAGTGATATTGGGACAATTGGAAACCCCAAAATTGATGACGCTGGTGATGTTGCTGAAGGCATTGAAATTGCTTACCGCCAGCCGATCGAAGAAGCAGCTCCAGAGCGAAGTAGTGACAAGCCGGCTAAACAGGCCATCGATATTGCTGAGCTGCGGCAAGCCAAACAGCACAAAACCACCTAAATGGGTGGGGTGTACATCATTCAGATGGGTCAGCAGCGGATTATCGCCCATCCACAGGTAGTAGCCAATGGTATCTATGTTTTGCAAGCCATTCAGCGAGGTGAGGTTGGTATTGGTGATATGAAGATCGTTTTCAATAAACCGGATGGGCGATAAGGCGGCCACACTGGTAATGGCGGGGCTGGCATTTTCGCCGCGTATTTCAAGTCGCTTGATGCGGGTACAAGCAGGGTAGTAAATGCTAAAGCTGTCGATTTGGGATTGGCGGGTAAGCACGATGGTGTCGCAGGTGCTGAGAATGCTGGGCTTTTTAATGGCATTGCGTCGGGCGTCGGGCCGGTACAGTTCAATGGCAGGCAGGGCGTTGGCATTGGTGTTGGCAGCCGGTAGTGTTACCGTTACACGTCGCATACCTGCAGGTGCCATCGGGCTTTTGCGCAGGGTCCTTTGCTGCTGCGGTGGGGGTAGCGGCACCTTTTTGCGCTGTACGGCGGGGGGCATCGGTAGTTGTTCTACGCGGTTAGCCTTTCGGGGCGTGGGTTTGCCCTTTGGCTGTGTCCAGGCCGGTATGGCGGTCAGCCATAGTACCAACGCGGGTAGCAGGCTGCGCAGGCAAAAGAATGTGGCAGATTGACGGGGAAGAGCGAGGGTATCAAAGGCCATGCTGCGGGGTTTGAAGGGTATCAACTGGTAGGGGCACACGTATACAGTAGTGCGCATACAAGAATACCCGGCAGCCGGCGGCTAACCTATCAGCCTTAAGTATGAAAAAAAGAGAGGGGAATCAGGAAGCCAGGAGACTGTTTGACAACACGATGTGGGTGCCATCGGGGCCGCTAGCTATTCGCAATTGTAGCGCTGCTTGTGCTGCCCGCTGGCGCAGGTGCCGCATGCCATTGCCATGGTAGGGGGCCTGTGGGTCAAAGCCATGGCCGTTATCGGAAACACTGAGTTCCCATTTCTCTGCATGGGCATTTAGCCGAATAGTAATGATGGAGGCACCGCTGTGCTTACAGGCATTGTTGATACTTTCTTGCAGCAGGTGGTAGGTATGTAGTGCCTGGGTGGGCGTCAGCATCCATTCTTGTTGGTATGCCTCCGAAAACCGCAGCTGTATAGCTGGATAATTGTCTACCAATTGCTGTGCCCAGCGCTTCAGTTTATCAAATACATCAATCAGGTCTTGGGCTTCTTTTTGTAAGACCCAAATGGTATTGCCAATTTCGCTCACAATGCTTCGCACATTGGTCTGAATTTGCTGCAGCGGGGCCGACTGGCTGTTTATCTGGCCCGCCAGGGTTTCAATATTGGCGTTCAGCGCAGCGCCATAGGCTCCCAGGTTATCGTGCAGGTCGGCTGCTATGCGTTTGCGTTCGTTTTCTTCGGCTTGTTTTACAGCCGCCTCGGCCAGGCGTTTTTCTTCGGCCAGGGCTAGTTGTAGTCTTTCCCGCTGCCTGCGTTTGTATTGCCAAAACAATAAAGTGCCCAGCACGGCTGCAAAGCCAGCCAGCATAATGCCACCATACAGCAGCATATTCTGCCGGTTCATGGCCAGCTGCTGCTGCATAATCAGGTTTTCTTTTTTCTGCACTGCATACTGTGTATTCAGGGCTTCTATCGCTTCTGCAGTATTGGCGGCGTACAAAGAGTCTTTGGCCATATTGGCCTCTTGCAGGTACTTTATTTGTTCTTCTTTGTTGCCCAGCTTGCCGTAGTAGCCTGCCAGTGCTTCGTAGTACGGCAAGCGCAGCTTTATTTCGTTGGTGTACAGCTGTTCGGTCTGCTCGTTACCGTGAATGCTTCCTTGCCGTATTTGACGCAGGCACACGGCAATTGCTTTGTCCAGTTGTCCATTCGTTTCGTAAAAGGCTGCCAGTTGCAGGTATTCATCGTTTAATACTGAAATTTTATGGATGCGGTTACGTACGGCAAACATGGCCAGCAGGCTTTCTTCGGCAGCAGCGCTGGTCCCTTGTTGCATATGTAGCTGGCTTTTGATGCGCAGTGCTGTAGCTTCTATGTTCAGGTTGTTGGCCTTTTGCGCCAGTCCCAGTGCTTCTGTCAGTAGTGGTGTAGCAGCTTCCTCTTGCTGCTGCATTACCAGCATATTGGCTTTGTTGGTTAAAATAGCAGCCCGTACATCAGGCGCTGCAGGTGGTGCCGGGCATGTAGCAAGGGCCTTTGCAAACCATTGGCTGGCCTCTGCCAGTTGGCCGCGGGC
>JALOMC010000133.1 GCA_025455665.1 Chitinophagaceae bacterium
TTCATGGCCGATCTGCTGCCGGCTACGGCGCATATTCCGCTGCCTTACGTCATGGGGTACGATATGTTTCCGCTGACCACCCTGCACGAAAAAAAGCGCTTTCTCGAAGAGGCGCTGGCCGGTGATTACATCCTGTTTTTTGAGCACGATGCGGTAAACGAGTGCTGCACCTTGCAGGCTACCGATAAAGGCATCAGGGCAGGCACCACTGGCACGCTGGCCGAGTTGTGGGGGTAGCTGGCGCCTAGCGGATATCAATAAGCGAAGTAAGTGGGTGTCGAAGGTTGTAATACGTCATCATGTCTACTTTGATGCTGCCTACCGAAATGGGCGATTCGATGCGCACCGGCAGGCGGTTGGCATCGTCTGTCACCCACACGGTCATTTTCTCGCCCCCTTCAAAAATGGAGCCCTTCAGCAGCAGCGGTTTGAACTTTATGCAGCGAAACTTGCCGTATCTCGTTTTCACTACTTCCCGGCCCACATAGCGGATGTACATATGGTACACCTGGTTGTCTAAAAACAAATCAAAGGGGATCTGTTCGCCGGGCTTCATGCCGTCAAAATTCATGTTGCGGGCCAGGTATACTTCGCTCAGTACATCCTGCACACAGCCTGGCACTGTAAAGGCACCCTTGCTGGTAACGGCCGTTCTGTTGTCCTGATAAAAGTTGACGTTTTCATGAATTTTGTAGCCACCCTCATCCACATTGCGAATAAAGCGCACGGGCAGCAGCGTGGCAGTGTCTATAAAGGTTTCGTAGCGGTCACGTACCCGGTATATCCAATCGTAGCTGGGCAGGGTACTACCATCGCCCACCACATGGTATACAGGCTTCCCGTTTAGTTGCGTCAGGCTGGTGCTGAATGATACATTGCCGGCATGCACCCAAATACCTGCCAGCGTATAGTTGACATGAAAAATGATGCGTTCGCCGTGCCGGAATGCTTTGTTGCGTACATCACAGGCAGGCGCATTGGTATGGGCTGGTATACCGATGGCCAACAGCAGCATCGCAAAAAAAGTGTGCCTGGTCATGGGTGGTTGGAGCTCGTTTTAGAAAATAGTTTAACGCTGAGTAAGATCAAACTTCCGGCCACTGCGGGTAAAATAATGTTAATAAGCCATACCAGCCCGGTAGCCGCCAAAATGCCAAGGGTGCTGCCGCCCAAAAGGCCAAATACAAACAGGCTGGCTTTGCCTCGTATGCCCAGTTCGGCCAGCGATACGCTGGGTACAACAGCCAGTATCAAAAAAAGACTGGCGGTGCCGGCCACTGCCTGCCATACGGTCAGCTGTACATTGCACAGCACAAACACCAGGTAGTACTGCCACAAAAACACCGCATAGCGCAGCGCCGATAGTGCCAGATAGCGCCAAAGCTCGGCTGCCTGCAGTTGGCCTACCGCTTGCAGGTAGCTGGTATATCGGCCCACAGGTGGCCATTTTTGCAGCAGTCGCACCAGCCCCGCCACATTGAAGTAGACTGCCAGCAGCAGCAACAACGCCATGCCCGATCCATACAACAGCGCATAGGCCAGTATGGGTTGCCAATTGGGCGTACTGTGGTAGTAGTGCTGCAAATACGCAATGCCGGCCAGGCCCGCCAGCAACGTTATCATCAGCTGGCTCATGCTGCTAAAGGCGGTAAGGGTAGCTGCCCGTATACGGCTGCCATCGGGCAGGCTGAGTACACGGCCCAAAAACTCGCCGGTACGGTTGGGCGTAAGCATGGTAAATGATACGCCTGCCAGCACCCCCATCAGCGCCCGGCTGTAGGGTACCGGTAGGGCATGGCTTACCAGCAGCTGCCATTTGCGGGCTTCCAGGCCCCAGTTGGCCAGCATCAGTGCCAATACGGCTACCAGCAGGCCCGGCCGCTGCTGCCAGCGCTGTAGCAGCTGCTGCCATTGGGTGCCTAGCTGTGGCTGTACAGCTAGCTGGTTATAAATGGAAATGCCGATGAGAACAAACAATACCGGCCCTGCCACATAGTTCAACAGTCGTTTGTAAGTGCTGGCGTTGGTCAAAGCAGGGGGCAATTTTGGCGCTGCAAAATACTGCTTACTTTCGACGCCATCCACGCCATTCAGCACATGCCTGCTCCCGCCAAGGTTATCCCTGCCAGTTCTGTCATTCTCGGTATCGATCCTGGTACGGTGGTAATGGGCTATGGGCTGATCCGGTGTGAGGGCAAGGCCATCTCGCTGCTGCACATGGGCACGCTGAACATGCACTGGGAGCACGATGTGTTTGAGCGGCTGCAGCGCATTTACAATACCATCGACGAAGTCATCAAGCAATACCAGCCGCAGCACTTTGCCATTGAAGCGCCGTTTTATGGCAAAAACGTGCAAAGTATGCTGAAACTGGGGCGGGCACAGGGCGTGGCCATTGCCTGCGCCATGCAGCATGGCTTGCCGGTGACAGAGTATTCGCCCAAAAAAGTAAAACAGGTAGTAACCGGCAATGGGAATGCCGATAAAGAGCGGGTATGGGCCATGCTGCAGCATTATATGAAGCTCACCGAAAAACCAAAAGGCTTTGATGCGTCTGATGCGGTCGCCGTTGCGGTGTGTCATCATTTTACCCTGCAATCGCCGCTGGCAGCACTGGGTAGCAAAAGCAAGGGCTGGGATGCGTTCATCAAAAACAACCCGGGAAGGGTGAAGGAATAGTGAGAAATGAGGAATGATGAATGAGGAATGATGAATTAGGAATGATGATTGATGATTGATGAATGAGAAATGAGGAATGAGGAATGAGAAATGATGAATGATGAGTGATGAATGAGGAATGATGAGTGATTAATGGGGAATGGTGAATGAGGACGAAAAGCCAAACTGAAGAAAAAATGGAACAGCAGAGGCCACAAACGCAGCCATCATTGGTGGAAAAGCAACCTGCCTGGCTACTGCCGCTTTGCCAGTGGGGTGGTGTGCTGGTGTTTTTGGCTGGCTACGGGCTTCTGCGTTTTGCCAAATCCGGATTGGTGGGCTGGGGCTTTGCATTGAGTCTTACGGGGCTGCTGCTCAGCACCGTATCGGTGATGGTGCTGGGCACGCTTAAGCAAAAGAAAGTAGCTAGTATGCTGGCCATGGGCATGACCCTGCTGCTGGCCAAGGGCGTGCTGAAACTGGCAGAAAGCTGAGAGCAAAAAGCCTAAGGCTGAAGGCTAAAGACGAAAAGCGTGAGGCTGAAAGCTGCAAGCAGCATGGTACATACCGCCCAGGTCGGTTCACAAAAAAGTGAACACAAGCCACTTACCACTTACCAATCCCTAATCCCTCATTCCTAATTCCCCACCGCTGCCATCGCTGCCAGCAGCTGCTGCTGTACCGCCTGCAGTTCTTCCATGCCCGGCTTCATTTTTTTACTCAGGATGTCGGCATCGGCCATGCCGCTCATAGGTACCAGGTGAATATGGGCATGCGGCACTTCAAAGCCAATGGTAATGATATTGACCCGATCGGCGCCGGTAACCTGCTGAATGGCCCGGGCAATGGGCTTGCAAAAAGTAAGGTAGCCATCGAGGTACTCGTCGGGGAGGTCAAACAGGCGATCGACCGCCAGCTTGGGCACTACCAGTGTGTGGCCCATGGTAGCAGGAAAAATATCGAGAAACGCATAAAAGCGTTCATTCTCTGCAATCTTAAATGAGGGGATTTCGCCGGCTATGATTTTGCTGAAGATGGTCATGGCATGAAACACTGGTGAGTACACGAAAGTACAGGGCAAAAAAATGCCTGCGCACTGGCCGGGTTACTACTCCGGTGTGGCGCAGGCATATCAAAAGAAGGCTTACACGCCTATTTCTTCAATCTTGAACTTGAGTACGCCGGTAGGTGCCTGCACTTCGGCAATGTCGCCCACGGCTTTGCCAATCAGGCCTTTGCCAATGGGAGAGGTGGCCGATATTTTACCTGCTTTCAGGTCGGCTTCTTTTTCGCCCACTATGGTATACTCCATTGTTTTTTTGGTAGCCAGGTTGGTGATTTTTACCCGGGTAAGGATGCTCACCTTGCTGGTATCAATGCTGTTGGTGTCTACAATGCGGCTATTGGCAATAACGGCTTCCAGCGCTTTGATCTTGGCTTCCAGCAGGCCCTGCGCTTCTTTGGCGGCATCGTATTCGGCGTTCTCTTTCAGGTCGCCTTTTTCGCGGGCCTCGGCTATAGCACGGCTGGCAGCCGGGCGGTCTACGGCCCGCATGTGCTGCAGCTCGGCCTGCATTTTTTCAAAGGTTTCTTTCGTCACGTAGTTCACGGCACTCATATCGTCCTCCTTGGTTTTCTGTTGTTTGGTGTGGTTTGCACAGAAAAAAATAACAACGCCTCCACCACGGTGAAAGCGTTGCCATTGCGCCAAAAATAGGGAAAAAGCGTTCCGGACAAAATTTCGAACCGTTTCGCGGAATGGTTTTAAGAATTCAGATTTTCAAACCACTGACCAGCCCTGGTCTGCGCAGCAGGCCCTAACTTTCTGTTTTTCCATTCTGTTCACCAAAACCTGCTTCAAATGCCCCGTTTTGCCTTGTTGTTTGCCAGTTTATTATTGGTGGTAGGTGCAGCCGCCCAGCTTCGGGTGGGCATCCCTTATCCGGCCGCATTTGGCAGCCAGCCTATTGATGGCCGGCTGCTACTGATGCTCAGCACCGATAGCAGCGCCGAACCCCGCTTTCAGATAGCCGACGGTTTCAGAAGCCAGCAGGTATTTGGGATAGATGTAGAAAACTGGAAGCCGGGCGAAACCCGCTACTTTGATGCCGGTGTACTGGGCTACCCCACCGAAAGCCTGGCCGATATAACGCCGGGCCGCTACTGGGTGCAGGTGCTGCTGCACCGCTACGAAACCTTTACCCGGGCCGATGGCCACACCGTAAAGCTGCCCATGGACCGCGGCGAAGGCCAGCATTGGAACCTGGCGCCCGGCAACCTGTACAGCCAGCCACAGTGGATGCAGCTGCAGCCCAAAGCCCGCATGATACCGCTGCTGGCACTGCAAAAAGAGATTCCGCCTATCGAGCCACCTAAAGACAGCAAGTACATCAAGCACATTCGCATTCAAAGCAAACGGCTGACTGAGTTTTGGGGCCGCCCCATGTACCTGGGCGCCCACGTGCTGCTGCCCGAAGGGTTTGATGAGCACCCGAACGTCAAGTATCCGCTGGCCATATTTCACGGTCACTTCCCGGCCGATTTTGCCGGCTTTCGCACCACACCACCCGACCCCAACCTGAAGCCCGACTACAATGCCCGCTTTGGCATCAGCGGCTACAACATCATGGTACAGCAGGAGGCGTACAATTTTTACAAGCAATGGACCGGCCCCGATTTTCCGCGGGTGCTGGCGGTAGAAATACAGCACCCCACACCGTTTTACGACGATAGCTATGCCGTCAACAGTGCCAACAATGGGCCCTACGGCGATGCCATCATGTACGAGCTCATTCCCGCCATCGAGCAGCAGTTCAGGGGCATCGGGCAGGGCTGGGCCCGCTTTATGTACGGTGGCAGTACCGGCGGTTGGGAGGTTTTGGCAGCGCAAATGTTTTACCCCGATGAGTTCAACGGTTGCTACGCCGCCTGCCCCGATCCGGTTGATTTCAGGGCTTATACCTCGGTGAACATTTACGAAGACAAAAATGCCTACTACCGCGAGGGGCCTTTTAGCAAAACGCTGCGCCCCGGCCACCGCAACTACCTGGGTCATGTAGATGCCACCTTGAAAGACATGAACCTGCGGGAGCTGGTGCTGGGTACCAAGGGCCGCAGTGGCGACCAATGGGATGTGTGGGAAAGCGTGTACAGCCCCGTGGGCCCCGATGGCTACCCGCAGCGCATCTGGAACCGGCTGACCGGCGAAATAGACACCGCCGTGGCCCGCTATTGGCGAGACCATTACGACCTCAGCTACATCCTGCAACGCGACTGGCACAAGCTGGGCCATAAGCTACAGGGCAAAATCAAAATTTACTGCGGCGATATGGACAACTACTACCTGAACAATGCTGTGTACCTGATACAGCAGCGGCTGGAGCGCCTGCAAGATCCGCCGGCGTATGCCTTTGTAGACTATGGCGACCGCGCCGAGCACTGCTGGAATGGCGACCATAACAATCCCAACTACCTCACCCGCCTGCGCTATCACAGCATGTTCATTACCCGCTGGGCCGAAGAGGTAAAAACCCGATCGCCACGTGGCGCCGACCTGATCAGTTGGCGCTATTGACGTGCAGACTGGTTGATGCCGGTTTAGCGAATTTTAACACACACGCAGCAGCCTGGCAAGCCGGCGGCCTGCGCAAGGGGGCTATGTATGCCTGCCCGCCACTGCGGTTTAGCCTTGTGCATTCGTGGCTGTGGGTGGGTTGTGTCCACTTGCTATTCAATTCAAAGTTTTTGTTAAAGCACCCGAAATCCTGCTGCAGTTTTTTGCAGGAAGCACATTTCGTTAACACGAAACACTTGCAAAAAGCCGCAAAGCTTTTGACCTTTGCAGCCCGAAATTTTTGAGGCACATGACATTGGCAGAGATCACACCCGAGCTATTAAGCAAAGCCTACACCTACAGCAGCTACCGGCAGCTGCTGGATACGCTGATGGCCGACGGCAAAACCACCGGCACTCAGCAAGATGAGCAACTCGTTAACTATGCCCGGCTGAACCTGGCCCGCATGAACCGGCT